>JBDTUW010000791.1:0-2765 GCA_040007555.1 Acidobacteriota bacterium
AATTGAGCCGCCTCACGACCCCGAACCAGGATCTCGAACTCATGGTTCTCGCCATCCTCGCTGACAGGGAAACAAACTACCTGATCGTCGGCCAGCTCAAATGTCCTGAAGTAATAGATCGCAGAGAGTAAGCTTTGCATGCGCGGCTTTAAGGGCAGTTCAACAAGGCGAGGCGGACCTTCGGGTTTGTTGAGATCGAGAACCTTGTATTTGACGAGTTTCACTTCCGGCTCCAACAGAGTGGTTTTTGCCAGGTTCTTTTTGCCCTCGTCCTCTTCGCGCAGGCTGAGCCTCGCCGAAAAGTCGGCTCTTTCCACCAGTGTTTCGAAGCGGTCATGGACGTTGATACCAAACAGGGTAACCAGGAAGCCCTTAGACACAGCCTCCGCCTTTAGCCTGACCATCTCCCGGGTGTTCTCAGTCCCGAGGTCGAGGCTGGTTCCGGATATCTTGCGCTCGGTAGATGGACCCACGTATTCAAAAGTAATATGGCCAAGAGTTACATTCAGTGGGAATCGCGCCAGCTTGATCTCATATATGAGCTTTTCTCCCACGGGAAAGGGCAGTCGCATGTCCTGCACGACAGCCGTCTGAGACAATACAGCGAAATTGTCGCAGCGGACTGCAGCTACACAAGCAAGGAGTCCAATAGACGCTAAGATGCCGATTCTCGATCGATTCATAGGATTTCAGCTCGACGCCGCCCAGATCGTCTTCAGGGCAAGTGCGGCATAGAGAACAAGAACTCCGATTGCCGCCTGGTATTCCCTGTGTTGGACATAAAGATCCAGAGAGAATCGGCCCTCCTCAGCGGCCCGAGAGGGGATCAGTCGCGGAAAAAAGAGGGGGACGTTCGCTGCCCATTGATCATATTGGGCCCCGAAGAGTTCTCGCATGTGATCCGCCTCGCTCCGCATCACTGGATAGTATACCAGCATGAAGAGCGCGAGCAGGCCGGCGGCGAGCAGAAGGCTCCCACCGCTGATGAGGCCTCCCGCGAGCATCAGTATGCTCCCGAGGTAAAGGGGGTTTCGTGAGAAGGCGTAAGGGCCGCTAACCGCCAGAGCTGCATTCTTTCTGAGATGTCCGGATGCCCAGCCTCTGAGTGCGAGACCGGCTACTGCGAGGGGCAGCCCTATCGCTATCAAGCGCCAACTCGGACGTGAAAGCACCAGAAAAAGAACGACTGCGAGGAAACCCAGAGGAACTCGCCATCTTTGAATCGCGCTTCTTGCTCCTTCAGCCATTCCCGCTGTGATCAGTGCTGCTTGCCCACGTTCGACCAGACGCGGCAAGACGCCCCGATCTCCTCTCCTCGCGCTCGAGACGCGTGACAATCCCCCTCCATACCATTTCCGTCGGCAAGTCCATGCAGGAGCAATGATCGCACCTTCGCCGATAGCAATCCACCCGGCACTCGAGATCACCTCTTTCGATGACGATATCGGCGGGTTCAAATGGTCCGTTACGCCGCGAGGAGGTTGGACCAAAGAGCGCAACAATCGGTGTTCCGGCCGCCGCGGCGATGTGCATCGGACCCGTGTCCCCACCGACGAAGAGGCGAGCACGCCGAGCCAGCAGAAAAAACTGCTTGAGCGACGTCTTCAGTACAACGGTCTCCCCGGTGCGACACAGCCCATTAATCTGATCCGCCAAGCCGCGCTCGCCCGGACCATAGGTAATGATCGAGCGGACGCCTTTGTGTTGCCATAAGTGATCCGCGATGTGGGCAAAACGCTGCGGATCCCAGAGTTTTGTCGCCCACCCACCCCCCGGATTCAGGATCGCAAAATCACCGTCCTCTTCCCGAACCTGTTCCTCGACATAGCGTCTGTCTTCGGTATCTGCCTGGATGGGGAACTGATACTCTGAACTGATGTCGCATCCGGCCGCTTCGACCAGCCTCAGATTTTTTCTAATAACATGATCATCGTCATTGACGGCGACTCGTTCGGTCAGCAGCAGGCCGGAGGCTGGTTCCCGAAGGGAATCGAAAGCGAAACCGAATCGTCGTGGGACACGAGCCAGCCACGGAACAAGAGCTGATTTCAAGAGTCCCTGAAAATCGATCGAGACTTCAAAGCGGGCCTGTCGGAGATGAGCAATCACGGAGCCAATCTCGCCTCGAGTACGGCCGGTTGTCAGCGACCTTCGCCATCCCTGGAGGTCAAGCTCGATCAATTCATCAAGATAGGGATTGCCATGCAGTAGTTGGGCCGCAGCTCCTCGCTCAACGGCCCACGCGAGGTATGCGCTTGGATGCGCCTGTCGCAATGCTGCCAGAGCAGGCAGCGTATGGACTAGGTCACCTATGGCTCCAAGTTTAACGATCAGTATTCTCATGCGGTGGTCATACGGTATCTGAAGCTGAGTTTTGAAAGAAAGCATAATCGCGGCGCTCATCTCCTTCGAGATCGCCTCAATCAGGCGTCACTTGACGCTTCCAACGAGGAATTGAACCGCTTCAGCGACGTTCTCGGAGACAAGGTCAGGCATTCGTGGCCACGTGCTGTGATGCTCGTCATATTCTCGACCTCCGTACCCAGTACGAACCAGCACGCCCAGCGCGCCAACGGAATGCGCGGTCTCAATGTCGAGGTATCGATCGCCGATGACCACTGACTGGCTTAGTTCGAGATTCATATCGGCTGCAGCGCGGAGCAGCATCCCTGGCTTCGGTTTCCGACAATCGCAGACGCGTCGGTAGCGTAAATCGGTAGCTTCGGGGTGGTGAGGGCAAAAGTAAATCGCATCGATTCGAGCGC
>JBDTUW010000792.1:0-2763 GCA_040007555.1 Acidobacteriota bacterium
CGGGGCCGAACATCTGCGTGCCCGCGGAGTTTTTCTTGAAGGGTTTCGGCTCATCCTGAACAGTAAAGCTCTTCCAGATAACTTTGCCGTTGTAGGCATCGAGCGCGACGACGCTGCCGCGGAACTTGCAGCACTCGTACTTTACGTCGCGACCGGCGGTCTCTTCGAATGATGACACAGGAACGTATATCCGGTTCTGATACAGCACGGGTGCGCCCGTTATGCGCGAAAGCAAATGGTCCTCGATTTTCGTTTTCCACAGTGGCTTCCCGGTCATCGCGTCGAGGGCCTGCACGTTTGATTTCTCGTCGCCAAAATAAACGGCAAAGCGCGCGTTGGAGCCGGGGACTGCGCCCGCCGGCAGAGGTCCAACGCTGATAGCGGCGCGGACAGCTGCGCCTGCATTCATTGTCCAGTATGTGCAGCCAGTCTGAGCGTTGAGTGAGTAAATGATGCCGACCTCGGTGGTGAGGAAGAGACGGTCGCCGATGATCGTTGGCTGTCCCGTGGCCATCGGTCCCGGGTGAGCAAAGGCCCATTTCACCTTGAGCCTCGGGACGTCCTCGGCTTTCATCCCCGGATTTGGCTGGTATCTCGAATTATCGAGGTCATTACCCCAGCCATTCCATTGAGGTGCTTTGAGATTGATTCGACCAGCGCTCTCCCTGCACATGTTTGCGTCGAGGTTTGCAGGAGTGCTGGTGCCTGGCTGTTTTCCAGTGAGAAAAATAGCGAGCGCGCGAATTTGATCGGCGCTCAAACCGGATGCCTGCTGCTTCATCGAGCCGCCAGTGAGAGTTTGAATAACATCCTCGGCGGACCGTCTGCGGATGAGGAAGAGCGGCGGGATACGATCCTGGGCATTATCGTGACAAACGGCGCATCTCTGTTTGTAGAGCGCCTCTCCTTCGGGCGACGTCACTGGAGCCGGCTGAGCAGGAGCGCCGGTTTGCGAGCCGCGCACGGATGAAAAGACGGCAGCGATAGGGAAAACCGAAAAGAGAGCCGCCATGAACGCAAATCGAGAAAGATTCCCGACCGATATCTTCATTGCACCTCCAGAACAGCGATGGATTACTTGTATCCCACGGTGAAGCAGACTAGCAAATCGCGGTGGCAGTTGTCAGTTGCCAACTGACAACTGACAACAACTGACAACAACTGACAACTTTGATTGCCACTGGCGGGAGAGTTTACTATACTTACCGACCAGTAGGCAGGTTTCTGCTGGGACTCGTTAGTGTCTTGCCTCACAGGGCAAATAGTGGAATAGTACAGAAAGTTGCCTGGCTGGTTTTTGCGGAAGCGAAGTCACATTTCTACGAAGCGACAATTGCCCGGGACCAGACCCGTGTGCACGCTGTTTTGGGGCGCTGTTCTGTCAGCCAGTCGCCTCGATGGCACATGCAGTGAGACTCTTTTTGTGTATCTCAATTATCGGAAAGGGCCCTGAAAACAGATGAGCGACGCCAAGACCAACGTGAAGCCCGACAAACAGGACGTCTCAAGACGCCGTTTTCTCAGGACCGCTGTCACGGGCGCAGCCGCGACGAGCATCGCCGCACTCGCTAACAGCGAAGTTCACGCCAGCGATGAACCGGGCCCAAACCCCATCAAAGTTCCGGATGTCTTCGAAGAAGCCGCCAAGGCCGTACCCGTCAAGGCTGTTTTTCCGATGTCCGGCGCTCAGGTCTTCGCGCGCGTCTGCAAAGAGGAAGGGCTGGCTGCACTCTTCTCGTGCCCCGGGAACTATTCCATCGTCAATGCCATTGCTCAGGAAGGCATTCCGACGTATTCCGGTCGCCACGAGGGCGCCATGTGCCACGCGGCCGATGGCTTCTGCCGGGTCACAGGAGAGGTCGCCGCTGCGTCGGGCACCGAGGGCCCAGGCTTTACCAATATGATCAATGCCGTCGCCGCAGCGAACGCGGCACGATCGCCGGTTCTTGTGCTCGCAAGCAATATGGCGATTCGCAATGAAGACACGGAAGCTGGCATCCAGCTTGGGTATCAGCAACCCAATACTGAAGGCCTGAAAAAGTACGGCAAGAGACTGATCACTCCAGCGCGCATACACGAGTACGGTGCGTACGCGTTTCGGCAGCTACGCACTGGAATACCGCGTCCGGTGCACCTCGATTTTCCAGCAGAAGTAACCCGCGCGAGTTTTAAGACACCCGGTGATCTGGAATACTTTCACGACCGCAGCCGATACCGAACTGAAGCCAGACCGCACCCGGGTCCAGAGGATGTCGCAGCGGCCGTCACACTGCTTAAGCAGGCACAACGGCCGATGATAGTTTCCAGTAATGGCGTCTTTTACAGCAAAGCCTGGGACGCGCTCAAGAAACTTGCCGAGAAGGCGCAGATTCCCGTCGTCGAGTCCGGCGCGATGAAGGGGCAGTTTTCGGATGCGAGCCCGCTCTCGGCGAACGCCTCGCCGACCGCGCTGGCGAGCGCTGATGTTGTCCTGCTGGTGGGACAGTATTGCATGCCCACAGTTGGCGAATTCGCCTTCGGTCCCGACGCAAAGTACATCCGCATCGACCCTTCGCCCGAGGATATCGGACGCAACCTCCCGATCGATGTCGGCATGATCAGTTGTGAGAAGGCAGCTCTCGAAGCGCTTGCCGAGGCGATGCCGGTGATGAAGCACGAAGCCTGGGTCGCCGAGATCGCTGCCGCACGCAAGAAGTTTGAGGATGAACTGGAGACCTTCTATCAGAAAGGCCTGAGTTACACCGACGCGGTTCATCCGGCGGT
>JBDTUW010000793.1:0-2762 GCA_040007555.1 Acidobacteriota bacterium
GATGGAGAGCGCTCGCCTAACAGCAGTGCCGCCACCCTCGAATCCGCCGTTCTCATTCGACGCATGAAACTCTCGGCAAATCAGCGCAGAGCAGCCATCGCACTCGGGTTGCTTCTCATTGCGTCGGCGGCAGCCACGGGTCTATGGCTTCGGCATGATCTTCGCAAGCCGCGAGCCCATGGATTCTCGGAAAAGCCGATCACGATCGAGCCGCGCGCCCGCACGAGCGCGATCATCTCGAAGTTGCATCGTGAGGGGATCCTTACGCACGAGCTGCCGGCGCGCCTCTATCTGCGCTTCTTCGCTGCGAAAGCGCGCCTCAAAGCGGGCGACTATCATTTTAGATCGCCTATATCTACGCTGCAGGTTATCGACCAGATTGTTCGCGGCGACGTAGCGACTCGTCAATTCACAATTCCGGAAGGCTACAATCAATTCGACATTGCGCGCATCCTCGCGTCGTTGCCAGGTCTCAAACAGGCTGCACCAGAAACTCCCGAATCCGCTCTGGA
The DNA here is from genome assembly GCA_040007555.1 of Acidobacteriota bacterium. GTDB lineage: Bacteria > Acidobacteriota > Blastocatellia > RBC074 > RBC074 > JANNRD01. The sequence continues at coordinate 513 of JBDTUW010000793.1, forward strand.
ACTGCTCCGGAAGACCGCCTTGATTGCCGATCTCGACCCGACCGCCGCAACTCTCGAGGGTTATCTCTTTCCCGACACCTATGAATACACGGCCACGGCTACGCGCGAGCAGCTCGTCGAAGCCATGGTGCGACGGTTCAGAAAGACATATGCGCCTTTAATGCAGCAGCGTGGCGTCGAGTTGGGGATGAGTGTCCGCGAGGTGGTCACGCTTGCGTCGCTGATCGAGAAGGAAGCCAAGGTCGACGCCGAGCGCGAGCTTATCTCTTCGGTATTTCACCGGCGACTGAAGAGCGGGACAGCGCTGGCGTGCGATCCGACGCTAATATACGCCGCGCTCCTGATTGGTCGCTATCGAGGAAAGATATACCAGAGCGATCTCGACAGGGATTCGCCATACAACACTTACAAGCGAGCCGGTCTGCCGCCGGGTCCAATTGCGTCGCCGGGAAAGCGATCGTTGGAAGCAGCGCTCAACCCCGCAGAAACGGACTTTCTCTACTTCGTTGTTGATGTCACGAAGAACGACGGATCGCACACTTTCTCCGCAAGCGCGGCCGCGCACGAACGCGCCGTTGCTGCACTCCGTCAGCTAGAACGAAGCCAGCACTGAATTTTGGGTTTTGAATTTTGGGTTGCAGGTCCGGGGTCAGGAGGCGCGGAGTACTGGAGGAGCGCGGCAGCGTTTGGAGTGCGCCGACTTATGGGCGCTTTGTTCCGGACGGAGCGGCGCAGGCGCCTGCCTGGAGAACTTGCTACGCCACCGCCAAAGAGAGTGCCGCAGAACTCAGCGCCAAGTCCGTTAGCTTCCTCCGAGCTCTCTCATCGAGCTGACGATTGCCTCGGTGTATTCCATAGTGCTTGCGGTACCGCCAAGGTCGCGGGTTCTGATATTGCGCACGCTGAGAGTGTGATCGATCGCGAGACGGATTTGCTCAGCAGCATCTCGTTCGTTGATGAATCTCAACATGAGGATCGCTGACTGGAGGAGCGCCGTCGGATTCGCGAGGCCCTTTCCGGCAATGTCCGGCGCACTCCCGTGCACAGCTTCAAAGACTGCCCCCAGCTCACCTATATTCGCTCCCGGCACGACACCCAGGCCCCCGACGAGACCAGCCGCCAGGTCCGAGACAATGTCGCCGTAGAGATTCTCGAGCAGCAACACATCAAACTGTTGCGGCTTCATGACAAGCTGCATACATGCATTGTCGACTATCTTGTCGTCACACTCGATATCGGGATACTCCAGGGCGACTTTGCGGAAGCAATCGAGAAACAGCCCGTCCGAAAGCTTCATGATGTTGGCCTTGTGGATCGCCGTCACCTTCCTTCGACCTTCGCGGCGAGCATACTCCAGGGCAAACCTCGCAATTCGCGTCGAAGCAAATTCGGTGATTATCTTCAAGCTCTCAACTACACCCGGAACGACGATGTGCTCCAGACCAGAATAAAGGTCTTCGGTGTTCTCCCGCACGACGACGAGGTCGAGATATCCAAAAGGCGTCACAATCCCAGGAAGCGTCCGCACCGGCCGGAGATTTGCATAAAGGTCGAGTGTCTTGCGCAGGCGAACATTGACGCTGGTAAACCCCGTGCCGATTGGGGTCGTCAGCGGTCCCTTGAGCGCAACCCGGTTGCGCCGGATCGATTCGAGCACGGGTTCCGGCAACGGATCGCCGAGGCGTGCCAGTGCTTCGGTTCCAGCCAGGAAACTCTCCCACTCAATCTCGACCCCTGCTGCCTCGATAATGCGGAGTACGGCAGCCGTGATCTCAGGTCCGATTCCGTCTCCCGGCAAAAGCGTAATTCGATGCATAATGTTCTTTGCAGCCGTGTTTTGCGTGGTCACTGGCGGTGCGCCCAACTATCGACCATCGACCATGAACTGTCAACTCTCGGCCGTGTGTTATAATTCATCTTCAATGATGCGATGGAGGCTGACCCGATGGAGGCTGACCCGATGGAGGCTGACCCGATGGAGGCTGATTAGATGCGTGAGGTAATGATCGAAATGGGATTCTCGTCCGCGCACGCTTTACGTGGATATCGGGGCAAGTGCGAGAACACCCATGGTCACAACTACCGCGTCGAGGTGTATGTCCGCGGCCGCGAATTGAACGAGATTGGATTGCTCATCGACTTCAAGGACCTGAAGGCAGCCACGAAGCGCGTTGTCGACTATCTGGATCATAAGAACATCAATGATTTGCCCCCGTTTGACAAGGAATTGAACCCGTCGGCCGAACATCA
>JBDTUW010000794.1:0-2754 GCA_040007555.1 Acidobacteriota bacterium
CAACTGACAACTGACAACTGACAACTGACAACTGACAACTGACAACTGACAACTACAGAGGGAAGGCCCTCGCAAGAAACGCCGCCATCTGTCCCCGCGTGACGGTGCCCGTCGGGCAGTAGAGCGGCCCATTCAAATCGCAGCCCAGGGTGACCCCACGTAGCGCCATCTCTTCGATAAACGCGTAAAACGTGCTCGCTGGCGGAACATCGACGAATCGCTGAGATGCTGGCGTCGGCGGGTTAGGCTCACCCAGCGCCCGGATGATGAACGCTGCCATCTGGTCGCGAGTCACCGTGTTCGTCGGGCAGTAAAGCGTACCCTGCCCATTGCAACCCAGCGTGATCCCGCGCAGGGCCATCTCCTCGATAAAGGCATAAAAGATGTTTGATGGTGGCACATCCGTGAAACGCTGCATTGCCGGGCTCGGTGGATTGAACGTACCCAAGGCACGGATGATGAAGGCTGCCATCTGCTCTCTTGTCACCTCGTTCTCTGCGCAGAAAATCGTCCCATTCGCATCACACCCCAGTGTGATCCCCGCTGCCGATATCTTGCCTATATACTCGTAGAAGATATTATCCTGGGCTATATCAGCGAAGTTCGCCCCCTGCTGGACCAAGAAGGACTGACCAGCGACCGTCAGCGCGCCCGTTCTTCTCAATCCCGGATTCACAGCAACCGTAAAGTTGACAATGCCATTGCCATTGCCGCTTGCACCGCTGTTAATCGTCACCCACGGAAGCGTATTCGAAACGCTCCACGCGCAGCCGGCTCCGGCCGTGACATTGACGCTACTTGCTGTCTGCTTGGCAGAGAAATTGCGGACAATTGGAGAGATCGTGTAAGCGCAGGTCGAGTTGACCGTGAGCGTGGCCCCGTTACTCGTCGCGTTGCCAAAGCTATTGGTGACTATTGCCCGAAAGGTAGCTCCGCTATCCGATAGCTGTGCATTCGAGAGCATGTAAGAGGATGATGTTTCTCCGCCAATATCAACGTTATTTCTCTGCCATTGATAGGTGAATGGGGGCGTACCCGTCGCACCCACGGTAAACGTGGCCGAAGCGCCGACGACAACTGACTGGTTTCCCGGATGCGGGTTGATCGTCGGGGCTATCATGTTTGCGGGATAGTTAATCCGGCGCACCGAACCGGCGCCCCGGGCGAGGTAGTAAAGACTACCGCTCGATGACACCTTGAGGTCAACCGCGGACGAGATGCTGGTAGCGAAATCAGCCACCGCATTGGCATTTCCGGGATTGAGGTTTTTTATCCAACCTCCGCAAAAATCGGCAAAGAAATAAGTGCCTAGGAAAGTTGCCGGAAACTGCACGGTCGGCGGGTTATAAAAGGCCCCACCCGTAATGGCGCAGGTGTCGGCATCATTCAGATAGGAATAGATAGGGTCTCGAAGATTGCCATTTGGCGGATTGCACGGGCCCTCACAAGTGTTCCAGCCATAGTTGGAGCCTGCAATTCCATCGTTGACCTCCTCCGTCGTATTCTGGCCAACATCATTGATAAACATCCGCCCGGTACCGGGCTGAAATGAAAACGTAAACGGATTCCGCAGTCCTCTCGCCCAGATTGCCTTCCTGTTCCCATTTGTTTGCGCATCGAACGGATTGTTCGTTGGGATGTCCCCATCCGACTCGATCCGCAGCATCTTCCCGTGAAGGGTCGTCAGCGCCTGTGCATTGGCAGAATTAGCGTTGTCGCCGACAGCCACATAGAGGTGACCATCCGGTCCAAAGTGAATCGCCCCGCCGTTGTGGTTTGTCGCTCCGCTTAGATTGTCCAGCTCCATCAGGACAACCTCGCTGTTCACTGCGGCTATGTCTCCAGCCGCTGTAAAGCGACTGATGCGATTGTGGACCGCTGGGAACTCGGTCGTGTAGTAGACGTAGACGAACTGATTGTTGGCGAAATCCGGGTCAAATGCGATGCCCAGCAGGCCGCGTTCACCGTCGTCGTCTACTGTGACCGACAAAAAAGGGGTTGGCAGCAGGGAGCCGTTTTTTATGACACGAAGGTCGCCACTCTGTTGGCAGACAAAGAGACGGCCGTCAGGCGCAAACTCCATGGCGGTAGGGTTGACGAGCCCACCGACCACCAGGGTATCGGTAAATCCAGTGGGTACGGTGAATGCGGATCGCGCCCGATCGCTCGAAAGAGCGAGGACGCCGCTGAAGACAAGCCCGGCCATGAAAAGATGAAAAGCCGGACGGTTCGCCCAGCGACGGTTCTCCAATGCCATGTGACCTCCACATCAAAAATACAAACGGTGAAAAGAGACAGGCTGGGGAAGAGCCATGCGATGTTTACAGGATGGGGCGGCCGAAAACGGGTAGTTTAGCGCGGAGCCATCTCGCCTGGGGAAGGATCGTATCTTTACAAAAAGCGATTGGTACGTCGCAACTGACCACAGGAATCATACATCGGTTGCGGAAGGTGGCCTATACCCTATCGCCGATTTAGAACGGTAGCGGTAATTTGTCAGAGACCGATCCGACTGCGAAGCCGTGCTCCAATGTCCATCTCGAGAAGAAGACGACGAACCGGGGATGCTTGCTCCAGCTTGAGGAACGCAGCCACATCCTTCGGCTCATCGATATCCAGTCCGATGCGTTCGAGATGGACAAGCTCGCAGCGCGCATTCAGCAGCCTCGCTTGGTGTAGATGCTTTTCGAGACTGGCTGGACCGAAATGCGAGCGAAAAAGCGTCGGCGGACTGCGAAGAATCGCGTTTGTCCC
>JBDTUW010000795.1:0-2752 GCA_040007555.1 Acidobacteriota bacterium
TTACTGATCAAACTGTGAAAGTGTGCGCGTATGACTTCTCTGAAAGTGCATTTTTACAGGTAAAATAGACGATTGTTGAGGTCACGCTATGCACTGTTTTTTGGTTCGGGCGAACGAAAAAGTGATGATGGAGTCCTGGCAGGCTGCGGGAAAATTCAGTTTACGCTCAAATTCCGCTGTGTTCTTACGCGTGGCGTTGACACCTGAACAACTCGCAGGATGCTCAAAAAGGCCGTCCAGCAAGGCCGCAGCGGGCCAAGAGGTAGGAACCGCACTTCGTGGGCCCGTTCGCCCTTTCAATAGGTCTTGAAGAACGGAAGAGACCCTCCAGTGCTTTCGATCTCCGAACAACTCTCGTTGAGCTTCTGAGCGACGCGAGAACGCCACTGGTGGACTTTTTCAGCATCCTGCTAGTGAGGTTGCTCTTCGAAGCATTATGCAGGATTTACCGGAAATCAAGATCTTGTGGGAGGAACAGCAGCGTGCTTTCTTACTTGGCAGACTTGATCGCCACGGCATGCTCGATCGGTGAGGTGAAGACTTCGATCTGATCTCCCGGTCTGAACTCCCCGGCCAGTTCGGTGTCATGATTGACCAAGAGGCGGATCTCCTTTCCGCCGGCTCCGACCATGACATAGTATTTGCCTTCGATGCCGATTAGTTTCCCCTTGAGGTTACGGGTGGCCGCTTCTATCCGTTCTACATCTAGCTCCCGAGTCTCGGCACGAATGGCGATGGCATGTTCGATAGGTGAGGTCCAGACCTCAATGTGATCTCCAGGCTTTAAAGGGCCCGTAAGCTCCGTGTTCGGAGTGACCAAGAGATACAGTTCCTTTCCTTGAGCATTTCGCATCACAAGGTACTTCCCCTCGATTCTGACCAATTCGCCTTCGACCTTCATCGAAGATATGGCTGATGAAGGTGTGTGACGAGTCGAGGTGTCTTGAGGCAAGGCTGGAGCGGGGTCTCCCATCCATGACACCATGAGAGCGAGGAAGATCATCAGAGTTTTTGCGAATATCCCGGTTTGCATACAGGTCGTCCTCGCGTGCCCTTGTTCATTTCGCGATGGTAATCGCCGGGGTGGGGACCTTGGACACTTCGGTGACCGTCATCTGGTACAACTGGCCGAGAACCCGAAAGGCCACTTGATTCCAGGGATCAATAGTTCCGATGGTCCGGGGCGCCTTCCTGATCGAATACCACCGATCCTCATATCTCACGGCGAAGGCCGCATCGGGCGGTCGGCTATCCGATTCCTCAATCGAGACGGTCCAGGGTGGATTCCGACCGATCTCGCCTGTTCGCGGATCCCTCGCCACATGGTATTCAGGCACTGCGGCGATCCCATTGGCCAAGAACTGCAGAATTGAATGAAAGCTTCGAAAGACGAACATGCCATGCATGGGATACTCTCCGCCAGGGTAGCCTGGTTGGATGTCGAGAAGAGTTGTATTGCGGGCGCCCTTCTCGGCTTCCAAGGCCAACTGCTGGCGTTCGTAGTTGGTGAGCAGTGAGGGATCATAATTGGTGATGGCGATCCGGCCAATGACACGACGGCGCAGGGTGACCTCTCCTGTCCCTCCCTGAATCCATTGGTAGCCTTTTTCCAATACCCGGATGATCTTGTCCAAATGCTCCACCATCTCCTCTGTCGAGAGTCCACGCGTAAAGCCGAACGGAAAGGTTTCTTCATACACGATCGGTCCCACGAATAGGTTTCGAGACAAATAGAGGGATGAGAGATGAAGAACCCGCCGTCGGAATTCAGGATACTCCTCTATCCGGTTCGGATCGTTCCGGAGAGTAGCCGACTCTCCGTATCCGCTCAGCACCAGTTCTGTGCTCAAGAGTCTGAGAATAAGCGCAGGTTCGAGTCGTTGCTGAAACAGAAAGGCGACTTTGGCCTCGTCAAATGGGGTTAGAATGCGGGAGATAAACTCTTCGCCTTGAATCGGAATAATGGTCATGGTGGGCTTTTCAGCCGCGGTGGCTCCGAAAATCGGCGAGATTAGGGTCTTTGTGAGGCCCGCCTGGGCCGGAGCGAGTCCGGCGGTCGTTGAGAACTCAAAGGTCGCGGCCACACTGGAAAGTGCCGTGAAATGAGTGGGATGAAAATGACGCGTCCGTGCCACGTTCAATAACAGCAATTCTGCTTCCACGCGGCTCACCGTGCGGTCATATTCCAGAACCGCCTGGTGCATGGCGAGCGGTGAAAGACAGCCGGAAAGCATGAGAAGGCCGATGAGCAATCCACCGAGCAATCCGTGTCTTTCTAATCCTGGTCTTTGCGCCCCCCTCATCATCCTAACTTCCATGCTTCGTCGTTCTCGGTCGGTGTGACTCAACCTGTCCGCTCGTCTGGAGAAGAGACCGGCGTGACGCGCAGGGGCTATCGGCTTCGAGCCTCATCGCGACAGCTTGACAAGTCTTGTGCTCGCCTGTTCGATCATGTCGTGATTTTCCGGGGTCTTCGGTGTCAAGCGCAGAAACTCTCGGAAGGCTTGCGCCGCTTCCTGATGTCTCCCGGCAACCTGGTATGTAAGGCCTAAATTATAATGAACCGAAGCCAGATCCGCTTGAAGCTTGATGGCTCGGCGGAATGCGCCAATGGCCCCGTCGAGGTCTCCTGATCGTTGCAGCGCGGTTCCCAGGTTGGCGTGTATGATTGCGTCATCGGGCTGGAGGCGTAGGGCTTCGTGGTATGCGGCGATGGCGCCTGGCAGATCGTCCTTGGTCAGCAGGGCCATTC
>JBDTUW010000796.1:0-2738 GCA_040007555.1 Acidobacteriota bacterium
CATAAAGATGCCGCGCCGGTTAGACACCGATGGAGTGGAGGGCGGTAAGTCTTCCACTCCTTTTGTTTCATTCGGTGAAATTTGCTTCCACGGCGGCGGTGGGTCCAGGATTGGAAGATGAACTCAGCGTTTACTCATAGGGAGATTACGGGAGAGCAGCCACTTGCACGACCGGCTCGCCGCATACTCGTGACAGGGGCCACCGGCTACATTGGTGGACGCTTGCTGGACGCGTTGGAGCAAACCGATCGCGATATTGTTTGCCTGGCTCGGCATCCCGAATCGCTCGGATCCAGGGCACCGAAAAAGACTCAGATCGTGTTGGGCGATGTGCTCGAGCGCGACTCGCTCAACGCGGCGCTGCGCGGGGTTGATACCGCCTACTATCTCGTCCACTCGATGGGTTCTCCAGGCACCTTCGAGGAGGAGGACCGGCTTGCGGCAGGGAACTTCGGAACTGCGGCGCGCGAAGCTGGCGTCAAACGAATCATCTATCTCGGAGGACTCGGCCATTCCTCGGGAACGCTCTCAACACACCTTCGCAGCCGGCAGGAAGTGGGGGAGATCCTTCGCAGTTCTGGTGTGCCGGTCATTGAGTTCCGCGCTTCCGTCGTGATTGGATCGGGAAGTCTCTCCTTCGAGATGATTCGCGCGCTGACGGAACGGCTGCCAATCATGATTGCTCCAAGGTGGGTGGCGACACTTGCACAGCCGATCGCGATCGAGGACGTCATCGCTTATCTGGTAGCGGCAGCGGACCTTCCCGGGGCCTCGAGTGCCGTTTATGAAATCGGTGGGGCCGACAAGGTTTCATATGGAGAGATCATGCGGGAGTACGCCCGCCAGCGTGGTCTGAAGAGAACTTTCATTCCGGTGCCGGTGCTGACGCCAAGACTCTCGAGCCTCTGGCTCGGTTTGGTAACGCCGCTGTATGCGCGCGTAGGACGCAAGTTGATCGACAGCCTGCGCAATCAGACGACGGTCGAGGACAAGTCTGCGCTCCGCGTGTTTGGCATTCGACCGCGTGGAATCAAGGAAGCAATCGGGCGCGCCCTCGCGAACGAGGACCGGGAGTTTGCGCTCACGCGTTGGTCCGATGCGGTTTCCTCGGCCGGGCCGCGCCAGGTTTGGGGGGGAACTCGGTTCGGCGCCCGCATTGTGGACTCGCGGGCAGCACGGGTGAACCTTCCCCCCGGGAGTGCCTTTGCCCCGATTCGCCGGATCGGGGGAAAAGTGGGCTGGTATTACGCCGATTGGTTATGGCACCTCCGCGGGCTCCTCGACCTGCTTGCCGGAGGAGTCGGCATGAGACGAGGGAGACTCGATCCTGAGCGGCCGAGAATCGGTGGGACCATCGACTTCTGGCGAGTTGAAGGCTTCGAGACCGACCGGATGTTGCGACTATCAGCAGAGATGAAGCTGCCGGGCAGAGCCTGGTTGGAGTTTGAAGTCACGGATGAGGGGACCTTCTCGACCGTCCGGCAGACAGCGATCTTTGATCCGGTTGGCTTGTTCGGATTGCTCTATTGGTACGCTCTTTATCCGCTGCATCATCTCATCTTTGCCGGGATGTTGCGCGGCATCGTGCTCGCAGCGGAGAGCGAGCACGCGTGAAAATGTTCGTGTCAGCTACGACAACTGGCGAATCGGCGATCAGTCCTCTGCGGTCTTCGGACGAGTCGACGGTGTCGCACATTGCGTTGGGTCGTTGCTGCTCGAACCTGCTCATCTCTGGCTCGCAAGGGATTGGTGACGTAAGATTCCGCCTGAAGGCGGTACTACGAACACGGGCGCCAGGCTCGAGAAAGAACGTCAGAATCTCGAGGGGCCGGATGGGCGAGATGCCAGAAAAAGCCCGGCCAAATAGATGAAGATGGACACGATGGAGTATCCAATACGCGCAGTTTCAAAGTTGACCGGGCTGAGTGTGGATACACTGCGTGCCTGGGAGCGACGTTACGAGGCTGTCAAACCGGCGCGCAATGGTCACGGCAGACTCTATAGCGAAGCCGACGTAGCGCGTTTGACACTGTTGCGAGAAGCTGTCAGTCGCGGTCATGCGATCAGTCAACTGGTCGCGCTGAGTGATGAACAACTCCGAAGCCTTTCGGCGCCCCCACTGGCTTCAAGCGTTCAGTCGCAAGTATCGGCAAACCCGGCGGCGATCTCACTTCAACCCGATCTGCAGACAATAATCAGTGCGGTTGAGCGGTTTGATTTTGCCGGGATCGATCGAGCACTTAGCCGACTTGCGACACTTGCGCCTGCGCGGAATCTCTTGAATCAGGCGCTCATGCCATTGATGGATCAGATTGGCGAACGGTGGTATCAAGGCACCTTGACGATCGCTCAGGAGCACATGGTTTCTGCTGCGATGCGCAATCTGCTTGGTACGCTGATCCGGCTCTACACGCGTACGGAGACATCAACGAAGCTATTGTTTGCGACGCCTGCAGGAGAGCTTCACGAGTTCGGTATCCTCTCGTCCGCGGTTCTGGCCGTTGGTGGAGGGCTGGGGATCACCTACCTCGGCGTTGATCTTCCCGCGAGTGAAATCGTGGAGGCGGCAAAGAGGAGTTCAGCTCAAGTAGTTGTATTGGGAGTAAAGGGCGCCGCAAACCCAAAGCAATCGGTGCGAGAGTTACGACGTATTTCGGAACTGTTGCCGGTGGAGAAAGAGCTATGGGTAGGGGGACCTGACTCAGAGGATCTGATAAGCGAGATCGGCAAGACACGCG
>JBDTUW010000797.1:0-2735 GCA_040007555.1 Acidobacteriota bacterium
CCGGCGGTTCGTCAGAAGTTGACCGAGATGGGGATGAACAACGAGGAACGGCGCGCGATGAATCAGATGGCAAGCACCCTTCAGCAGGGAACCTCAGAGGCCATTCTTGCCGCTGCGGCAACTGCCCCGCCTCAGCTCCAGTCGCGTCTATACCAGCAGGCGGCACTTAAGGCGATGGAGGAAGGCAACATCGATGGTGCACGGCAGATAGCAAATGAACATCTTGACGCGAACCAAAAGGCCTCGGTACTGCAGACAATCGATGTTCAGGTAGCGGCGCGCACGGGTACAGTCGAGAAGATCCAGGAACTTCGCCAGACGGCCTCGAACATGAAGAATGAGGACGAGCGAATCCGCCTGCTGTTACAACTCGCCGCTGGGGCGGGAAAGCAAAATCCGAAACTGGCACTTGAATTGCTTGAAGAAGCCCGCAATATCGTCTCTTCGCGGCCGACGAGCTATCAACAGTTCGAATCTCAGCTGCGGGTCTCACGCGCCTTTGCCGCACTGGATGCTGCTCGGGCCGTCGAAGTTCTTGAACCCGGCATCACGCAGCTCAATGACCTCCTTTCTGCAGCCGCACTGTTGAGCGGCTTCGAGGTAAACATCTTTAAGAACGGGGAGCTGCCGCTGCAAGGGGGGAGCAATCTCGCCGGCACCGTCAATCGGTACTCCCAGCAGTTGTCATCCATGGCGAGGGGCAACTTTGATTTGGCGGTTAGTGGTGCCGACAAATTCCAGATGACCGAGCCGAAGATTATGGTGAGACTCGCGATCGTGCGAGTGGCCCTTGGCAAGGATCCAGTTCAGGCAGACAATGGCGGCTTCGGTTTTGGCGCTGGACGCGCGCCCGGTTTTCCGGGTTTCCAGGGCCGCAGACAGCCATAGATCATCGGCTGATCTGTGCAATTGCGCGTCAGCCAATGTCTTGTCTCTGACATTTCGCGGCTGTAGCCTGCGAATTCCGGCAGGGCGCAATTTTGCCAGATTGCGGCTACCCGCAGGTCCCTTTTTCGTCGAGAATCGTCGCACCGATGCGAACGTTTCCGTGAACCTCGTTGAACGCCCACGTGGAGACAACCCGCTCTCTGGAGACCCGATATGCCTCGAAGAATCGAACGAAGGGATTTTATTAAGACCTCACTGGTCGCCGCCAGCACCGTCTCAACAGCGCAAGCGGGGACCCGCGAGATAACGTCATCTCAAAGCGCGCCGCAGAGCGCGAACAGTCAGATTCGTATCGGCATGATAGGGTGCGGCGGGCAGGGTAACTCGGACGCAAATCATTTCTCGAAGGTGCCGAACGTCAGGATTGTCGCTCTCGCCGATGTCTTTGAGGGCAGCATCAAGTCGACACTTGCCAGCGCGTCACTCAAACTCGATGCATCAAAGACGGCAGTTCACAAGGATTTCCGCCGCCTGCTGGATGATAGGAATATCGACGCGGTCATCATCGCCACACCAGATCACTGGCATGCCATGACCATGATCATGGCGTGTCAGGCCGGTAAGGACGTTTACGTCGAAAAGCCCCTTTCGCTGACGATCGACGAAGGCCGGCGGATGGTCACCGCGGGGCGCCGCTACAACCGTGTAGTTCAGGTCGGTACCCAGCAGCGTTCGGCCCGACATTTTCAAACGGCAGCGCAGTTGGTGAGGGAAGGCAAGATCGGCAAAGTGGCACGTGTGCATACGTGGAACTACGATCAGGAGTATCCGGCTGGTATCGGCAATCCCGCAAATTCTGCGCCACCTGAAGGGCTGGATTGGGATTTCTATCTCGGCCCGGCACCGCAGGTTCCCTTCAACGAGAACCGTTTTCTGTGGAATTTTCGCTGGTTCTGGGACTATTCCGGAGGAAAGCTGACGGATTGGGGAGTGCATCTCATCGATATAGTGCATTGGGGCATGAACGTCGACGCACCCCTCTCAGTCTCGGCCGTGGGTAAGAAGTACGTCATCGAGGATAACCGCGAGACCCCTGATACTTTGATGGTCACCTACGAATACCCGGGTTTTATCCTGACGTATGAGAACCGGGCCTACACGGGGCGGACATATGAGTCGCGTGGCTATGGGATCGCCTTTCACGGAACCGACGGAACGCTCGTAGTCGATCGGAGCGGGTTCGAGATTCTTCCTGAGTTCACAGGCAAGAAGCGCGATGACATCTTCACACCGCGTGTCGCGCCGGCAAGAATGGGCCTGCCGAGGAACGATAATTCCCATTTTGATCACGTCAGAAACTTTGTTGATTGCATGCAGTCGCGGAAACTTCCGACGTCCGATGTCGAGATCGGCCATCGTTCAACGAGCGCACCGCTGCTTGGGAATATCGCCCTTCACACGGGTCGAACTATCAAGTGGGATGGAAAGAACGAAACGATAGTCGGTGATGCGGAGGCGAGCAGGCTTTTGGGCAAAGCTTACCGCTCACCGTGGAAGCTGCCACCTCTCAGCTGACCTCAAGCTTGATTCAGTCGAGGCTCTCGACGGCAACGCGGGCGGCGCCAAGCAATGGGAGTTCGCTGTTGAGGATGACTCTGACCGGGATTTTCTCGAGCAGGGAAGAGAACCGTCCCTTGTCGAGAAATGCTCCCATGAACGTACCATCTCTGAGCTTGGTGAGTATCTTTGGCGCGATCCCGCCACCGATATAGATTCCACCCGTTGCCATCAATGTCAGCGCCAGATTACCGGCGGTCGCGCCATAGAGGGACACAAACAGATCGAGC
>JBDTUW010000798.1:0-2732 GCA_040007555.1 Acidobacteriota bacterium
ATTGATCCGGGGTTCAACGCGAAGAACCTGTTGACGGTCAACATCAACTTGCCTGCGTCGCGGTATCAGGACAATCCTCGGGTGACTGCTTTTTTACGATCAGCTTCTGGAAAGGGTGCGCGCGTTGCCCGCCGTCATCGCAGCCGCAGCGACAAGTGGGTTGCCGAACTGGTGTCGTCTCTGCCATAGACTGTCGCGAGCATATGAACCGAAGAAAGGCGAGAGCGGACAGAGATCGCTCGAAAAAGCAGGATCACCATCAAAATCCGATTCCTGTTTGATCTCCCGGCGCGTCATTTCACGACTCTGCATTCTTAATCGGACGCCGCAGTAAAACCCATCTCGGCATAGATATCGCGCAACGCGACCGTTAAGGCTTCGGCAGAGAACCGCGCTTCGTAGGTCGCGCGGGCGCGCTGCCGCAACCGCTCGCGCAGCGCGGTGTCGGTCACGACCTGACGCAGCGCCCTGCTCAAGGCATTAACGTTGCCCGGCTCCACCAGCAATGCGCTCTCGCCATCGGTCACGTCTTCCGGGATGCCATCCAAATCGGAGGCGACGATGGCGGCTCCGGCTTGCAACGCTTCGAGGAGGGCCACCGACCCACTCCCTTCTTGTAGTGACGGCAGCACGAAAACATCGGCGTGCTGTAAATAGTCAAATGGGTCGGGCACCCAACCCGTCAACACCACCTGATCACCCAGGCGCAATTGCTCGGCCAGGCGCCGGCTGGCGTCGAAGTATTCTCCGCCGCTCACCAGACAAGCCCGGAAGCGCACGCCCGCATCCCGCAGTTCGGCCAATGCGCGCAGCAACACCGGTATTCCCTTGCGCGGATCGTGCCGTGATACCGAGACAATCAACGGAGCGTCCGCCGGGCGCAGCGCGACGAGCGGAGCAGGTGGAGCCGCGATCTCTTTCGTCTCTGCGTGCAGGAACGCCGCCTCCGAAGCGTAAGGCACGTTGCGCACCTCCGCCCCGGGCCCGTATTGATCGTCGAAGCGTTGCCGCACCGCTTCATAATTGACCAACAGCAGCCGCGGCCGGAAGTATGTGACACGCTCAAGCGCCCAATCACATGTTCGATCCAAGACGATTCCGCCCGGTACAGCAGCCGTTGTGCGACTCCGTACGATCCGTCAACCCCGCGCACCTTGCCCTGAAATTCATGCTTGAGCGTGGTGTAATGGCTGTTGATCACCACCGTCTTGACGCCAACTCGCCGCAATCTCTCGGCCGCGACGACCCCGCTGTAGCCCCAGATCGTGATGCCGTGAATCAGATGCGGGCCTTGTCTGGTTGAAAGGAACCGGACAATCGCCGCCGTCACGAATGGGGCAGTCCAGAAGAGGAGCTTCTTACGCGCCCCGGCCTCGATGGTTCTTTGCGGCAGGAAATCTGTCCGCACCAGATGAACAATACCGAATTCGGTCTCCGCTATACCCGTTTCGGACGAGGTGCAAAAGATGTGCGACTCAAAGCCGGCGCTCATCGCGGCACGGGCATGCACGCGAACGTAACTGGTATGCCCGCCCATGCCCTGGCGCGGATCTCTGGCGGCGGTGAAGACGACAATCGGTTTACTCATCCGGCGGTATTTCGCGCGAAAGGCCCATTAATGGCTGCCCCGAGGTTTTAAGCCATTCATGCGCAGATACTCCACCATTTGCCCATAATGATTTGAAGAATGAACCAGCGCGAGCGTTATCAGGCCGATACGAGTCTGCTGACCTTGACCGAAAGGATTCTTGATCAGCTCAAATGCGTTGTTTTCGTCGATCGAGGCCACCGCCTTCCGCAAATAATCGAAAGAATCCTTTAGATACTTCATGACTTCACTTTTCGTCCTGGCTGAATCCGGCCCGCGTTCGTCCGCTGCATCCGGAGGTATTGGATCGCCCAGAACGGTCGCGCTGATCAGCTGCATGGCTGCTGCTGCGTGTTTTACCTGCTTCCCAAAGTTGCGCACACCCCTGAATTCGCCATTGGTGGGAGCAAATTTGTATTTGTCCTCCGGCATGTCTTCAGCCATCGCGACCAGTTCCCTTTCGGAAGCACTAACCCATTCATTGATTTCCTGACTGGCTGACCGCTGTGCCGTTGGCTTTGCTGTTTGCGCCCCCGACACACTGCCGCATATCAACAGCAGGAGCGATACAAATCTCCAAAGACTTGCTTTCATGATATCTCCAGGTGCACCGTCTCCCAATGCAAGGGTCCGAAAGCCACCCTCGCTGAGTACCGCAAGAGGCGAATCCTCTCCACTAAATTGGGCTTAAGGTATTGTATTCGACGTTTTGCTGGCGAGACGCGATCATTACCAGGCTGGTGTCGATCCGCTCCGCAACCACAATGATGGGCCCGATGGGAGGTCTATTCTCCCGACGGGACGACTATGCTTAACGTCGCAGACTTCATTTTGGCAGCTCTTCGCAAACTTCATGTCGACTCTCGCCACTGTCGCGTCGTTATTACTGACTTCGTTGGTGCCCATGGGTGCCCCCTGCGCTGTCCTACGTCTTATATAGACTGCCTGTAGAGTATTGTGTTCTGAAACTTGATTGTTGAGGAGAGGTCATTCGCGTAACTGCCAGTCTTGTTGTTTCGAGATATCTCCCGGATGACAGCGAATCCGGAAGCTTGCCGGGAACCCAGCCAATCGCTCTGCCTCTCCCGCCGCCTCAATGAGCCCGTCGCGCAGCAGGATGTCTTGTGCCTGGCTTTCAGAAATG
>JBDTUW010000799.1:0-2727 GCA_040007555.1 Acidobacteriota bacterium
AATGAAACCGCGGTTCCGCGGAGCGCGATAGCAATGGGGCGAGTCTCCCAAGGCGTCGCCCTCCAGAGTCCGGCCAGTCAACCACTACCAAACCCAACCCCGCGAGGACGGTCGATGGGCGCCGGGGGTGGAGGGTATGCTCGAGCTGGGTCCGGTTCGCTTGGAGGTTCAATTAGCGCCACTGACGCTCAGCGGAAGGACTCTAATTCAAGAGTACATCCCGCGATTGCGGCAGTCATCGGGCGGTTGGCGAAAAAGGAAACGACGGTGTCCGCGTTGGAAGCTGGATTCGTCAAGGCAGGAAAAGTAGAGATTCAGATCTGGTTGAGCGAAAAGACACCAGCTGGGATCGCTGAGTTGAAGCGACTTGGCCTTGAAGTTCTGGTCGATACGCCGGGCAGCAAGCTGGTGATCGGGAGACTGCCGATCGAAAAGCTGGCGGCACTGGCTGAACTGAAGTTCGTTCGTTTTGTGGCGCCGCAGTCCTAAGAGGCTGCAAGGGACTGCAAGGACTGCAGTCCCTGTTGTCCTGTGCAGTCGTTGAGTCCCTGTACCCATTCCTTGGCCTGCTGCTGAGCCCAATGATCGCGAGTGCGGCGATGACCTTCAGTTCTGTTTCAGTCATCATCAACGCATTACGACTTCGTAATCTCAAACTGTAGCCACCCACATCTCTCTCGTCGACACCGCTCATCTGCGGCCGCTAGTGCACGGCCTTCGACAACGAAGCCCACGAAGCTCTCAACAGCTGATCGATTCGCTGCCAGTCCGCTTCGCCAAGCGTACCCGCCTCCGCCTTATCATCTCGTATCGTCATCGCCTCGGCACGCAACTGAGCATGCTCGGTAAAACGCTCTGCTGGCACCTTGAATACTTCCGCCTGCAGGTCCGCCAACGCCTTTGCAAGGTCTCCCGGCGGTCGGGTCTTTCTCTCCCGGTGCACGATCCACCATTCAAGCTCCAGCTTGGCCGCCTGGTCCACGTCAAACGGGATATCTCCCACGTCCCTGACGGACTTATAAAAACTTACCAGAGCCGGCAGCGCTTTTTCGTATTCAGCGCGGCTCTTGCCATCCTTAAAGACAAATGCCGCGCGCGCAGCGTCGAAAGCCACCTTGTTCGATCTGGCGAAGGGCATGCCATACTGCGATCGCATCAGCTCCGCCGCCTCGCGAAATAAGTTGACCCGCTCCTTTGCGTAATACGAACGCCACATCGCGGTCTCCAGGCGACCCACCTCGCCCGGGTCGAACTCGCGAAGTTGAGTGTGCGCCGGACCGAACAGATCAAACGCCACCCAGATCAACAGTCCAATTACCGCCAGAGCAATCAAGCGCCTCATAGAACCCTCCTCGAGATGCTCAGGGATTCTTGGTAGTGACGGGCGCTGCTCCAGCCTGAAGCGCCCGTTTGCGGTCAAGATCAAGCCGCTCGCGCGCATTCAGATAGAACTGATGAAAGTATCCCGACATCGACCAGCACGATGAGATGACGACGATCCAGAGCAATGCGCGACCCAGGCCATAGAGAATCACGCGAAAGTCCAGTGAACTAAATCCGCCCGAACGGAACACATGGTCGAACACCGTGTGCATCTCCGGAACAGTCCAGAAAGCGATGATCGGAAACGCCCGCGTGGCGACCGGCGGCCCTCCGGCTACCGAGGATGTGATCAACAAGGCGATCGTCACCACCTGCGAAAACATCTTGAACTTTCCCATCGGCGAAGCAGGTATCGCCCAACCTTCAGTCGCCGCAATCGACCGCAAACCCGAAACAGCAAACTCTCTCCCAACGATAATCACCACGGCCCAGGCGGGCGCCAGCTGATTCTCAACCAGCGAGATGAATGCCGATGAGATCAATAGCTTGTCGGCAATTGGGTCGAGAAGGATACCGAGCCGAGAGACCTGCCCGCGCTTGCGAGCCAGATATCCGTCCAGCCAATCCGTGCACGCCGCCAGCAAAAACAAACTCACACCCGCAACGTGCTGAGGAACTCCAATCCAGTCCTCCGAAAACTTCGTCAGCAGCACCACCACCAGTATCGGTGCGATGAAGATTCTGAGAAGGGTCACCAGGTTGGGTAGCGTGATCATGTCTTTCGTCGTTGCAATTTGCCCGAACTCGCAGGAAACAGAAATCCGGGATGGCAACTACTGTCCGGATCTATCCGCGAAATTTGTTGGTGATGGGCATTCGACGGTCCCGGCCAAACGCGCGTGTTGTGATCTTTATGCCCGGAGCCGCCTGTCTTCGCTTGTACTCATTGACGTCCACTTGACGAGCAACCCATCGCACCGTCGATTCGTCAAAACCTTCCGCTACAATCGAATCGACGCTGAGGTCATCCGAAATATAGCGCTCGAGGATCGCGTCCAGGATGTCGTATGGCGGCAGCGTGTCCTCATCCTTCTGATCCGCCCGCAATTCCGCTGAAGGTGGCCGCGTCATGATGTACTCTGGGATGACGGGCATTCCCTGACTGCGATTGCGGTATTCCGAAAGCGCGTAGACCAGCGTCTTTGGCACATCCTTGAGAAGAGCAAACCCACCGGCCATATCCCCATAGAGAGTACAATAACCGACGCTCACCTCACTCTTGTTGCCGGTGGACAGAACCAATGCGCCAAACTTATTGGAGAGCGCCATGAGAACATTTCCCCGGATGCGCGCCTGGATGTTCTCCTCAGCGACACCCGTGCCCGATTCCCCAAATACGGGGCG
>JBDTUW010000800.1:0-2721 GCA_040007555.1 Acidobacteriota bacterium
GAGAATCTCGGGGATCGTGATCGGTTGTTTGTAAGCGATTACCGCAAGGGTCTCGAGCGCTGGCAGCGAGAGCCGAGCCGAGGGCCTCGTCTTCAAATAAGCGCGGATGAAATCGTGGTACTGGGGCTTTGTCGAAATGCGCCAGCCGTTGGCGATTTCGCGAATCTCGAGCCCACTACCACGCGCGTCGTACTCGAACTGGAGCTCGGCCAGGGTGTCCCTCACTTCGTCTTCGTCGACCCTCCCAAGTATTTTGCAAAGCTGCTTTAGTGAAAGTGGTTCTTCAGCAACGAAAAGCAGTGCTTCAATCGCCGGTTTGAGCTCAGCGCTGCTTGCGATGACATCTTCTTCCGGCTCCATGACCTCGTCTCCCGCTGAGCCTTCATCGGAAAACGAAACCTCATCCGTGTCCGATGGGTCATCTGTGTCCGACGGCAATTCGTCGACTTCGACGGAATCTTCCGGTGCGGTCACGTCCTGGCCAGTTTCTTGCGAGATTTCTTCGGTCTCTTCAGTCATAGTTTCAATGGGTCTCAATGGGTCTCAAATGGCCGCAGCCTCTGGCGCTTCTGCTTGAGCGATTACGGTTCGTTTTCTGGCGATGATTTCACCAAAAAGCTTTAGCTGAATCAGGATGATTTCGCTTTCCTTCACCAGTTCCAGAAACGCAAGAAAGGTGAGAATCAGCTCTCGTTTCGAGCGGGCGAGCTCGAAGACGGCACGGACATTCAATTCCCCGTGCGTTGAGATCAGATCGCGAATCTGAGTGAGCTTCTGGCTCATCGTCATCTCATCGCGCTGAATCTCCATTTGTGCGGCTGATTGCTGCCGCTCGAGCACTTCGCGGAAGACCTTGAGAATATCGAAGACAGTGGCAGCCACCTCAGGATTGTTCTGATCGGTCTCAAGCGAGCCGCGCGTGTAGCACGCTGCCTCGATCTCCCCGCGTGAGTAAAGCATATTCGCCGCAGACTTGAACTTCTCATACTCGAGGAGACGTTCGACCAGTTCGGCCCGGGGATCGTCGGAAAGGTCACCATCGGCGGTCCCCGCTGGATCAGGCGGCAGGAGCATCTTCGACTTGATGTAAATCAGCGTCGCAGCCATGACGAGAAAGTCGCCGGCAATCGCGATATCGAGCTCCTCCATCAGACGCAGATACTCGAGGTACTGCTCTGTAATTCGCGCGATCGGAATATCATAAATGTCGATCTCGTCCTTCTTGATCAGGTGAAGGAGAAGATCGAGCGGACCCTCAAAGATATCGAGGCGCACCTTATAGTCGCCGACATCCAGAGTTTCCACGGCCTCTTGTTGATATTCATCCATAGCTGGTCACCACTTTGCCGCCCGCCCCGAGAGAGGCTACCAGTCCATCTTCATCGCGCGGCGGACCTCGGACAGGGTCTGACCGGCCTCTTCACGGGCGCGCGCGGTACCGCTCATGAGAATGTCGTGGACCTCATCCTGATGATCGCGATAATAGCTGACCCTCGCAGTAATCGGTGCCAGATACTCGATCAGTGCGTCAGCGACCGAGCGTTTGCGATCGACACATCCGATCATCGCTCCCCGACATTGCTCATCAAAACTATCCGCGACCGCGGCGGGAACAAAGAGGCGATGCATTTGACACACATCGCACGATTCGGGATGGCCCGGGTCGGTTTTCCGTACGCGCGTTCGGTCCGTAATCATACGCCGCACCTTTTCGCGAATGACATCCGCCGCATCCGAAAGCTCGATCGTGTTGTTATAGCTCTTCGACATCTTCCGCCCGTCCGTCCCGGTCAGGGTCAGGACCTCGGTGTGAAGGGCTTCCGGCTCTGGAAAGACATCGCCATAAAAGTTGTTGAAGCGCCGCGCGATCTCCCGTGTCAGCTCAATATGTGCCGCCTGGTCCTTCCCCACTGGAACATAATTGGCCTTGTACATGCAGATGTCAGCGGCCTGCAGGACAGGGTAGCCGAGGAAAGCGTAGTTGCCGATATCCTTGTCGGCGATATTCTCACGCTGTTCTTTGTAGGTCGGCACGCGTTCCAGCCATCCGAGCGGAGTGACGGTCGAGAAGTACAGGTGAAGTTCCGCGTGTTGGGGCACCAGGGATTGGATAAACATGGTGCATTTGGACGGATCGAGCCCGGCCGCGAGCCAGTCCGTCACCATCGCCATGCTGTTTTCCTTGATGGCCGAAGGATCGGCATAATCCGACGTCAATGCGTGCCAGTCGGCGACGAAGAAGAAGCATTCGTAGTCGTTTTGGAGTCGGACCCAGTTTTTGAGGGCACCCTCGTAGTTCCCGAGGTGCAGTTTGCCCGTCGGGCGCATGCCACTGACGATTCGCTTCATGATTACATTCAACGCGGGTGATGCGCGTTTGACTCTAGAGGTAAAGGAAGAATCTGACGACGCCCATGACAGGGCGAATGATCATTGAGGTCACGCCAGTAAAGACCAGCAGCAGAAGAAGAATACCGCCGTACCCCTCGACTCGTTCATAGAACTCCGCCGCGCTTCCCGAGAGTAGATTGCGCAATACATGACTTCCATCGAGCGGTGGAATCGGCAGAAGGTTAAAGATCATCAACACGACATTGAGGCTCAAACCCGTGGTGATTGCGGCTTCCACCGGGCGCTGGAGTGACCCGAGAGCTCCCGGATCGATGATCGGTGTCACCAGCACGAAGCGCGCCAGCACAAAGAAAACAATCACGAGAATAG
>JBDTUW010000801.1:0-2717 GCA_040007555.1 Acidobacteriota bacterium
AATGTCAAAACTCGAGTGCACCACTCTTCGTGGTGCCCGTGAAATGTCCAAACTCCGGTGCACCACTCCGTTGCGCCAAGCGGCGACACGGTAGCCGCACTCACTCCAGCGCTCGTCCAATGTCGGCGAATTTCTGGCGAAGAGAAGCGTGGTCCGGTAAACTGCGACGCTGCCCCCGAATGCAATCTCAAGAACGGAACATAATCACCCATGCCGACGACCAAAACCTGGCTCTTTGTCGCGCTTGGCGCGGTCACCTTCTTCTACTTGTGGACATGGATATCCGCGATTCGGCGCCGCGCGACCTCTGAACCAACGGTACCGACGCCTTTGCACGCCGGGATTGGCTTCGTCACGAACTTCTTTGACACTCTCGGCATCGGTGCATTCGCGACAACGACCTCAATGTTCAGGCTGTGGAACCAGGTTCGAGATGAAGTCATCCCCGGGACGCTCAATGTAGGGCACACGCTCCCGGCGATTACCCAGGCTTTCATCTACATTGCCATCGTCGAAGTGAATATGACAACCTTGATTTCGCTCATCGCCGCGGCTGTGCTGGGAATGTGGCTGGGGGCGGGGGTGGTTTCCAGATTGCCGCGACGAGCGATTCAAATCGGGATGGGCGTTGCGTTGCTCGTGGCCTCGAGCCTCACTCTCCTGACAATCTTCAACAAAGGGGCTGGTGGTGGCGAAGCACTCGGTTTGACGGGCGCGATGTTGCTATTCGGTATCATCGGGAACTTTGTCCTGGGATCGTTGATGTCACTTGGGATTGGGTTGTATGGCCCGTGTCTGATCATGATCAGCCTGTTGGGGATGAACCCGAAGGCAGCGTTTCCGATCATGATGGGATCTTGCGCGTTCCTCATGCCGACAGGCAGCACACAGTTTATTCGCAAGGGAACTTACGATGTACGTGCCGCCTTAGGATTGGCGATGGGTGGCATTCCGGCAGTCTTTCTTGCGGCGTTCGTGATCAAGTCGCTCGATCTGTACTATGTGCGATGGCTGGTGGTGCTTGTCGTGATTTACACAGCGATCACGCTCCTGCGGTCGGCCTATATCGAGCGGAAGAATGCTGGCAGCGTCCAGATGCGTTGAAGTGTCAGCGCGTTTGTCCGCCGAACTTTTCATCGAAGAGGCCAGTGCGCTCCTTCGACTGTACGCTGACGCGGTTGCCATCGAAGATGAGTCGCAGCCGATACGAGTTGGTGTTGGCGATCTCGTCGTACTCGAGCACGAAGGTCCGCTCATCTTCCCAGGACCCTTTCAACGCTACAGGCAATCCCAGCGGTCCATCACCGCTTAGGCGCGGAATGCCGTTGAGACCTACCGAGCGCACTTCCATGATGGTCTTTGTCCCTCTGACTTTTGCGGATATACCCCATTGGTACTGCTTAAGTGCAGGCTGAAACTGAAGTCTGACTGTCGCTGTTTGTTCACCTGGTCGAAACACGAGAGAGAATGATGTGAGCCCCATCCAGTTGGGTTCCAATTCGTATGTCCGTCCCGAAATCGTCTGCGCCAAATCGGGCAGTGTGCTGATAGGACTTGCTGCTGGCGGTTTTGCCGCAGCCGCGATTGCCGCATTGAGCCTCGCAACGGCGGTTGGATTTTCCGGCAACGGCTGGTCTGCTTTGATCGCCGGCAGAATTGCTTTCATAACTTCGCCAGAGTTGTAGCCGCCACCGGTCAGAACGACGACAGTTTTCTTTGAAGGCAGCACGCTGATTTGCTGACCTCCGCGCCCACCTGCTTCGAATGCAATTGGCCCGCCGCTGGTTGGCACGCGCCAGCCGTAGCCGTAATCGCTACTTCCGGCGCCTCCGGTCTTTATCTGAGAGCGTGTTGCTTCGGCGACCCAGGCCGAGGGGACAACCTGTTTGTCATTCCACTTTCCCTGATTCAGGTACAGCAAACCGAGCTTTGCCATATCTCGCGGCAGCAGGTGCAGGTTGCCAAATCCATGACTGACGTTCTGTGCGTCTCGAGGCCAAATCAGATTGGAGATGCTGAGTGGCGCGAACAGATTCTTTCGGGCAAAGGCTTCAGCATTCATTGCGGTCTTTTCTAACAAGGCTCCCGAAAGGAGGTGCATTCCGCCGCTGCAATACACGTAGGTGCTGCCCGGCTCCGCAACCATGGGCAGGTCCAGCATGAACTGTGTGTTGTTGGGAGCGCTCAACATCTCCCACAAGGTTGGTTCGCCGGCCTGTGGCTTGCACGCGAGCCCCGACGACATGGTCAACAGGTGTTCGACCAGGACTCGCTGTTTCCTTTCGTCCACGCTGGCGATCCTTCGTCCGGAGTAGAGCGCAAGCATGGGTTGTTTGACCGATTCAATCTTGCCTTGCGCGATCGCTAGTCCAATCAAGGTCGCTGTGACGGGTTTTGTAAGGGAGGCGATATCGTGCGGCGTCCGACCGTCGTAAGGATAGAAATACGCTTCAGCGACAATCACGCCATTGCGGACGAGCATGAGACTGTGGATATTCACGCCGCGCTGTTGAGCAGATTCGATGGCTTCGGCGAGGATGGAGGAATCCACTCCTTGCGATTCAGGCGTCGCTGTTCGCCAGTCAGCATGTTGCGCTTGCGAACGAGTCGCAAACGTCAGCAAGACCATCATCGCAAATAGGCGGGCATCGGGTCTGGGTACGCGCAAATTTCCTCCTCAGAAACACTCTTGAGGGAACGGGAGGACTCACGGAGGG
>JBDTUW010000802.1:0-2717 GCA_040007555.1 Acidobacteriota bacterium
CACCCAAGATAACGCCATGCCAGACAGCAGGAGCAGCGAGAGATCAAACAGAGCATTGAAGAGAAATAGATGTTTGGTCAGGTCGCTCTCGCCGTCGCCGAGGATGGGCGTGAGAAATGCCGCTATCATCATCAGCCACCCCATCAAGTAAAACTCACGCAGCACGCGTTTCGACGGCGACGCCCGCCGATAGCCTTTCGCAATCAGAACGACCAGCACCACGCAGTAGCCCGCGAAGAACCACAGGGATCTTGGCCAATATGCATGCTTGAATCCGCTCCACAGACTCCAGCGATGTGATTCGCTGCGCCCCGGCAACCCCGATGCTTTTTCGAAATTGCCGACATTGAGCCGGAGGTTGTACCCTTCGCCCGCTGTCAGCTTCAGCTTCGCCAGCAATCGCGCTGGATGCGTCAGATAAAAGCCTATGATGCTGAAGTGGTTGATGCGGCGGTAAAACTGCTCCTGGAACTCCGCGCTTTTGATATCCAGCGGCAGGTTTGAATGAAAGGTAGTCGTGTTCGCCAGGACGGCAAACTTCGGGTCGAGCCCCAGATCGCGCAAGTCCCCGGCAGGATCGGGCGAATCTTTCAAGATGCCGTAAAAGGTACTCTGATATCGGCCATTGTTCGTATACCACGGAGCGATCATGTTGAGCGCAGGTGGCGCACTGATGAGCGCCAGGGCAAACGCAAGTGTCATCGCCCGTTGGCGTGGTTTGGTGTGAAGCTGAAACAAGCGTCCACAAAACAGCAGGAGCGGCGGAATCAGTGTGAAGTTCTGTGGTTTGGCCGCGATAAACAATCCCGCGCCGAGATAAAAGAGCAGCAGTGCGCCGATCGGTTTGCGATCCTGGGCGGTCAGATACATCCCACTGCCAGCCATCGCCAGCAGGAAGATCAACGATGCTGGTTCGCTGTAAAGCGAGTTGAAGTAAGCCGTATAGCCAACGTCGCAGAAGATCAGCAGAATGCCCGGCAGGAGATAGATTGGCGAAAGTTGTGTCACGGCGCGCCAGCCTCTCCTCAACAGCCACAAAGCCGCGACGTATGCCAACAGGTGAACGACCCCAATCACGCGCAGGTCAAAACGATCCCCGGGGATCAATAGGCTGCCCAAAATCGCGCTGAGTTTGATAAAAATCACTTCTGAAGACCCAAAGCCGCGCCAGGCTCGCCAGGGGCTTAGCGCGACTCGGAAATCGCGATTGATCCAGTTGAAGTATTTCTCGGTGTCGTCGGTCGTGAGGTATTCAAACTTGCCCCAGTGCATCAGCCGCTCGAAGTCGCCATTGCTGGCGAGGCCAATAGTTGGCGGCCAGAACAACTGAATCGTGACCAGACTGAAGACAAGCAGCGTGATGGCAAGTTCGGCGCGCGAGAGGGCAAGTTGAGGCGGCTTTATTTTCAAAGTGCAATCAGGCTGGTTTCGATGATGTCATTGTTGCCGCGGATTCGAACAGGCGGATGTCGCATGATCCGGACGGTGCGACGATATCGAGTATTGTCTGGAGGCAGTGGATGCCGAGTTCTGCCGAAGAACACGCCGGATGACGGTGTTCATTTAGATCAAACCACTTCCGGCGCTTCGCAGTCAATCCATTGTTCATCTGCACGGCCGCGTTGGGATCACGCCGTTCGAGGCTGAGTGCCAGGCAATGTGAATGCAAAGGTCGCGCCTGTACCTTCTTCGGATTGCACACTTATCTGCCCGCCGTGTGCCTCAATCAACATCTTTGAGATTGCCAGCCCCAGGCCAGCGCCTGCTGAAGGCGAATTCGGCAGTTTGACGAATCTATCGAAGATACGCGGCAAGTAATCCGCCGGAATTCCACGCCCTGAGTCGGCCACACTGATCATCACACTGCCGTCGATCACGGTGGCAGTGAGTTGGATCTCGCCATCCCGTGGGGTACGTTCGATCGCGTTATTAATCAGGGTCCGGACCACCCTCTCGATCTGCTCTGGGTCAATGTTTGCCGGAGGAAGGTCGAAGGGCACCTCCGACTTGAAACGAATGTCCTTCGCCTCCACGGTGGGCCGGAGATCATCAGTCAAACGGCGTAACAGACCCGTGAGATTGATGCGCGCTAGCTGGGGCTTGGTCGCGCCTGTCTCCAGCCTGGAAAGAGCGAGCAGATCGCTCACCAGCTGATCCAGCCTCTCACAATCCGCTCGACAGGCATAAAGGACGTCCAATAGTTTCTCATTCAAATGTTCCGTCGCCTCTTCGAGCAGAACGTGAACTCCCATCTGCAAGTCCCGCAGCGGAGTACTCAACTCGCGGGAGGCCGTGTGTATAAATTCGGACTTGACCCGGTCAATCTCGCGCAAGTGCGTCACATCTTCGAGCAGTGTCACTGCGCCCAGCAGATGATTAGCTTCGTCGCGCATCGGTGTTGTCCGCAGACGGTATGCACCCCCTTTCCTGATCGAGAGGGAAGGAACTGACGACACACATTCGGTCGCCACGGCTCGTCGCGAGCTGATGGCTTCGGCCACCGCGCTGGCAATCCGTTGATCGCCCGTCACCTCGCCAATCGGCTTGCCGATGCTGTTCTGCTCAGCGCCGAAGATGTCGACCGCCGCATGGTTGAGCCTGGTCACGCGGCCTTCGGCGTCCGTCACCAGTACCGGGTCGTAGAGCGAATCGACCGCCGCTTCGGTCGTCTGCTGGGCGAGCAGCAATTTGCCCATATCCGAGCGCCGTAACTGTCG
>JBDTUW010000803.1:0-2716 GCA_040007555.1 Acidobacteriota bacterium
GGCGACCAAGCAATCGGGGATAGCTGGTGAGCCACTAGAATCCCAGAAGAGCCTTAGAAGTAAGAAGTTTGAGAATTAGCCAGGAACCAGGAGTGCCGCCGTGAACGACATAGATACGGAGAACGAAAAACGCAGAGGCACCGAAGAAAATGAAGGAATTGCCGTGAGGCTTTCGCCCTCTGCGACCCTTCCACTCTCTTCGGTGCCCCTGCGTTTAGACCGCTCACAATCTGCGATCGAGGTTAGTTTCGCTCGTATCGATTGTGTTTTGCGCGATAAATGTGCCGGCTGGCGTCGTTCAAATCCTCGCGAATCTCGCGTCGCTCCGCACCTGTAAACTCGCCATCAGATCGTGCTTCACGCTCGTCCACTCGGATTGATCGTTGCTCTCTTCCCAGTCGAGCGGTCTCCCATCGGGTGAGTTCTCCGGACCTCACACCGCGCGTGATGCGCTGCCGCTCGTTACCCTGCCGCTCGTTGATGTTGCGATTGCGGTTGCAGTTCTGAGCCATTCCGCTCACCGACACCGCCATCAGAAGTCCAACCATCAGCATTAATGAATAGAATTTCCTCTTCACGTTCTACCTCCTCTTGTTTACGAAGGGGGTCCGTTCACTAAGACGTCGATGATCTGGCGAAAGTCTGGAATCCTCAGGTCCTGCTCTTTACTAAGGCCGCCCGTCAGATGATGTCGAGGACGCTGGCGTGGGCGAAGGCAAAGGCGATATTGAAGGTTCGGCCGGTTTGTCCGCGGGAAGTATCGATGGGCGGCCAGCATGTTGAGCGCAGCGCTCGCCCGGGAGAGCCATTCGCCGGCACGCCGTACCGCGCTTTGTTCGAGCGCCGCATTGTACTCGGACTGGCTTCTCGACCATTGGTTGAGGTGTGAGTGGCACCGCGGTTGCATCCCATGCCGAGACTGTCGGACGCGAGTTTTGTTCGCTGCCCGAGAAACTCTTAAAGAGAAAGATCGTCACGATGCTGAGCAGTACGGTCAGGACTGCTCGCCGGCGAGCAATTCCGAGGCGACCCGAGCAGTCCAGACAGAGGTAACGGTGGCGACGAAACGACTTCCAAAGAGGTAATTCCTCGCGGGCAATTTCATTGCCGCATTCGGCACAAAAGCTGGCTTGACGGAACAGGCTGAGCATCACCGCCCTCGACGTTGAAGGCAGTATATCACGCAGAATCAGAAACTTGACACTTTGGCTGATTCTGCTATATAAATCATCGAGTTGAATGCAGGTCGCAAAGACGCCTTCAGAATCAGAGCCTCCTGTATTGGGCCGGATCTGGCCCGGCAGAACCTTCGGCACCCGGTATGAATCGGCCAGCTTTGCTGACCAGACTTGCGGACCGAACGGATGGCGAAGGGGCCAGTATCTGGATGACAGAAAAGTTACCGGTGACCTTTGCACGGAAGGCGCCGAGTAATTAGTAAATGACTGCAAGTCCATCTGCGGTGTAGCCTTAATGGGGCAGCTCTGATCGGGCAGCTCTGATCGGGCAGCTTTAAGCAGGCACCCGAGATCGGGCCGGAAGGGTTACCCGTCTCCTTCCGGTTATCAATACGCCTATTCTTTGAGAAATATTGCTGAGAGGTTCAGAATCGACCTTTCATCAAATTGGAGCAGTTCGATTCTTGAACCCCGATTCGCACTTGTGTTCGCACTTGCTGGTTACCAGTTCCCCCTCCAACCGGTATAACCTGTCAGGGGCAGTAGTGTCTCAGGATCAGAGATCGCGACGTTCCGCAGGGTACTCGCCATCGTTTCCCGCTACTGGTAATCATTTCAGTTTCCTCGTTCTTTCCCGCTGGCTTTGACCCCGGCGGCCGCTCGATCACAAACTCAATAGGCTCAATCAAGTACTGCCCTCGCGTCCGCCGTGCAGCGGAACCCCGATGGCATCACCGGATTCGAACTCCCGGGCGGGAAACGGCCCCAGGGTGGACCGCTTCGGGAGCACCAGACGTCAATTCGGTTTCTTGAAAGGAAAGCAGTGAGCGGTCAGGTAAACGAAAATCATTCGGAATCCCCGAGCACCCGTTTCGCTGGCTTCGACCACCTTGAGCTCTATGTCGGCAACGCAAGGCAGGCGGCGTACTTCTACCAGACGGGCTTTGGCTTTACGCCTGTAGCCTATGCCGGCCCGGAAACGGGTGTCCGCGACCGCACCTCCTTTGTTGTCGCCCAGGGTGAAATAAGGTTGGTTCTGACTTCAGCGCTTGGTCCTGAAGGAGACATTGCCGCGCACTTTCTTCGCCACGACGATGGGGTCAGAGATATTGCTCTTTCGGTAACGGATGCTCGTAGCGCTTTCGCGGAAACCGTCGCCAATGGCGCACGGCCGATCCTGCCTCCTACCGTTTTGGAGGATGAGTGCGGCCGGCTCGTCAAGGCAACAGTCGCGGTCTTTGGCGACACCGTTCACTCATTTATCGAGAGAAATGGATATGCCGGCGTCTTCGCACCCGGGTACCAGCCGATTCCCACAACCGCTCCGCCCCGTGATGCGGGGCTGAACCGTATCGATCATCTCGCAATCAGTGTTGAGCCCGGTGAGGCCGACAAGTGGGTCGATTTCTACACCAGAACTTTCGGTCTGGAGCATACGCAGAGCGAAGACATTTCGTCGGAATACAGTGGGATGAAGACCGATGTCGTTCGCGCAGTCAGCGAACACCGGGATGGACAGGCCGGTCAGGCCGGTCAGG
>JBDTUW010000804.1:0-2716 GCA_040007555.1 Acidobacteriota bacterium
CTCGACGGTGACGTTGATCTGCCGCCCCTTCTCGCTCCGAACGCTCCAATTGATGGCGGATGTCAACTCTTTCCCTGACGCCACCTCGGCGATACTGGCGCTGAAGTTTGCCTGTCCGCGGGCGCGATCAATGACCTCCCACTGACCGTTCGCGCCTTTTTTGTAGAGTTCGATCGAGATGTTGGTGCTGGCGTCGCGCTGTTTGCTGACCGTGTCCGCGACCAATGCTCCAAAAGCAATCAGGAGCGTTAGCGTCGCGCCAATGATCTGATGGGTCCTCGATTTCAATGACGAAGTAGTGCTTCTCATCGGTCTCCTCTCGACTGGCTCCTGGCCAGGCGCTGATAGCTCTCGATTGCGGGGGCCGAGGGCCAGTTAATGATCAAACGAACTTCCTGGATTGGTTACTTACTGAGGCTTGCGGCGCCGAACTTTGTCAGTGTGCGTGAATCGACTCGTGTAAAGTCACCTCGCGAGGCGGCATCACTGAAACGTCCGGTGATGGTGACTTTGACGGTTATCGGGTCAGCGAAGACAACGCCATTGCTGCTGCTCCGAACGCTGACAGCCGTCGGCGTGGCACTCCTCTTCGCGACCCCACCGCCTGCTTTGATCGACTCCTTGCTGCCACCCGAACTTGGCGGGGGTGCCGGGCAATTGTTCAGCCGGCACTGCAGGTCAACCGCAAGCGCCGAGTCTTTCGGCAAATCATCGATCTTCAGACAGACGCTGCAATCAAAGGGCGGACGGCTGACGACGGGTAGAGAAATTGTCGTTTCAACATCGCGTCGATCCACGCCTATGGAAAAGTTATCCCTTCTCGTTTGGCCATTGCTGAACTGTGTCTCAAAGAGGACATCGAGCCCCTTGACCGTGATTCCGTCCGGCAAATCCAGCTTGAATGTGCCTTTGGCGAGGATCGACCCAGGATTACCCGCGCTGCTACTCAACGTCAGAAACAAGACCTTGCTCGCGTCACGTTTCTGCTCCGGCGAAAGTTCGCGCTCTGCCCCGCCGGTCGAGGGCTTTGCCTGTGACTGTGTCTGCTTCGGGCTGCTTGCAGATTGAGTGGACGAGCCCTTCTGTGATGACGACGTCTTTGGCGCTTCACTCCTGGGTGTGGAAGAAGACTCTCCCTTTCGCGTCTGAGCGAGAATGCCTGGCGTACCCAGGCTGCAAACGAATAAGAATGCGAACGCGATC
Source organism: Acidobacteriota bacterium (assembly GCA_040007555.1). Lineage (GTDB taxonomy): Bacteria > Acidobacteriota > Blastocatellia > RBC074 > RBC074 > JANNRD01. Next base: position 1,204 of record JBDTUW010000804.1, read on the forward strand.
TTTGTGCTGCGAGTCATTGGCTCTCCTACTTCACGTGCCGACCATCACAACGTCCACTAATTGAGGAAGCCGAGCCACCCCGCAGGCGGGTGGCCGTTGGCGCTGACAAAGGCGCCTCTAGCTTCCCAGAAGAATGCCAACTGCGGCAGTGTCCTTCCGGGTGAACTCTTCACGGTTTCCGACGCCATTGATGTTGACAAGGGCAGAACCCAGCTGGACTCCCGCTGGTCTGTCGACCGCCAACCGTACCGGGCGTAACAGGTTGCCCGCTATGCGCGAGGCGTTGCGACGAACGCCATTGGGGTAGACGGCTTCCAACGTGACCTTGAACTGGCCCGAGGCCGCCGCTCCACGAACTTCCGCAATCACATCGAAGCAGTCCTGGCTGGAGGGGCATTCGCTGGCGAATCTAGCCAGCTGGGACACTTGAATCAGCTTGTTGACTTGCAGCGCGGAGCCCCGGCCGGCCTTCGGCGTCAGCTCAGCGGTCACCTTGTCGATGGGCTGGACAAATTCGCGGAACGCTGCCAGATCGACGCCAATGGCAAACTTCGCCGTGATAAATGCGCGCAACGAGGTGATCCGTACCGCATCAGGCTTTGGCGCCGGCTTCGGAACCGGCTTGATGACGCCGCCACCATTTGCGTTCGAACCAACGCCAGGTCCGAATGGTTCTATCTTGCCGCCAGGGGTAATAGTACCCGTACTACGCGTACTAACGTTTTTGGAGGCTGCCGTCTTGAGACACTGATCGATACACTTTTGAACTTCGTTAGCCTTCTTCTGCCGGTTGCAATCGAACTTGCAGAGTGCAACCGGATCAATCGTTGCTCCGCCCCCGCCGGAGCCGGTATTGCCGCCGGCCGGGCTGTTCTTGGTACCCGACGGCTTTACTGCCGGCCCGATCGTGCCGTCTGTCAGTAGCGGGAGCTTGAAATCAAATTCTCCGGTCCGGTCATTGCTCCCGAACGAGCGGCTGAGAGTCTGTATCTTTCCGTCGGAAAGTGTGGCCTCGACTCTGACGTCGAATCCCTGCACTTCCACACCGGATACCAGGGCGACGTCCCACTCGGCAACGGCGGTATCTTTGCCAACCAGTCGAATTTTCTTGAGGTCGACACTGGTGCCGTTTTCGGCTGCGGACCCTCCCGAAGATTTGGTGATCTGTTGCGCCGCACTTGGCAGCACCTGGACGCTCAAGGCGAAAACCAACATCAGGTGAACAGACAGACGATTCTTTCGAAACATGACAGAACCTCCTTTGAAGGTGCTAAAGAACGAATTGGTCTTCGCCTCATGGCGTGGGCTTGCCGGAAACCAGCGAGTTTTCCGCTGACGGCGGCAAATGCACGTTTACTTGATGAATTCCTGGGGGTGATGTTTTGCCGCATTCCCATCCGAGATCCTCCACTGCGAGCGGAAGATACCGGGTTCTTGCAGATGAAGTCTTAAGGGGTGGTTGAAATTTAGGTGAAAGAATCCTCAAAGACTTCTAAAAGGTACCGTTACTACA
>JBDTUW010000805.1:0-2716 GCA_040007555.1 Acidobacteriota bacterium
CTCCGGCAATCCAAAATCCAGATTCTAAAATCCAAAATCAGAGTTGTCTTCCTCAAGCAAAAACTGATGAATGGCGAACGCGACGAGTCTCGCTGTCTGATGATCGCGATCAAGGGCGGGATTAACCTCGGTGAACTCGATGACACGAGTTTGGTGAGTTGCTCCCGCCAGGCCAGCGAGTCCGCAAAACTCCTCGGCCGAGAGACCGAGCGGGCTGGGAGCACTGACGCCCGGAGCATCCGCCGCACGAACCCCATCTACATCAAAGCCCCAGAAGATGGCTGGCGCATTCCGTTCCTCGATAATCCGTCGAAAAACCGATAGGACGCCTTCCATCTGTAGTTGATGAAGGCTAAAGGTTCCCACTCCCTTTTCTCGTACATACTCAAGATACCGGGCTGAGTTCACTGCTCGCTGGTATCCCATTTCGAAGAAGTTGTCCGGCACGATAAGGTTCCCTCCTCAAGCAATTGACGATAGGGAGTACCGCTGTTGCGTTCTGCGTCCGCGCGAGCGTCGAGATGGGCATCGATGTTGAAGGCGAGTAAGCCAGGAGCCTCGGTCGCGAGAGCTTTGCAATCCGGATACGAGATATCATTGCCGCCGCCAAGCACGATCACGCGCTTGCCATCGCGCAAGAGCTGCCTGACGATCTGAAGCTGCAGTTCGTGCGTTTCCTCGAGAGTGCCTCTAATCTGAGTATCACCAAGGTCGAAGAGGACTTCCTTCTCTACTGGTGGGGAGAGTCGGTATAAGGAGCGTCGAATCTCGGTTGGAGCCAGCGCGGCACCGACCCGACCTCGGTTTCGGCGGACTCCCTCATCCTGTGGACAACCCAACAGAACGACCCGGGCTTTGTCGTATAGCCGTTCGTCACGAGAGAGAACCTCCCCGAGCCGTGGATCGTTGTTGTCGTCTCGGCTAAAGAAAATATCCGCATCGTTTCTGGTGGTCGCGGCGAAGATATCGATCTCGTTCGGCTCGCTCGGCATGTCGGTGGTTGAGCTCGAGTAAAACAATCTTTCGCGAAGCGATCCGGACTCTATCACAGCATATTCGACTATGTCACCAACGCTTAACTGCAGCAATTTGTCAGATGCCGGAGCGTCTTCAACTCCGACTGTGTTGGAGACTGTCTCAAACCGGCGCGGCCGTGGTTATCATGGCTGACAGTTCCCGACTGGCGTCCGACGGAGGCCCTTCTTGACCATGCCCGCTCAAACTGAAAGAATGAAAATCGCAGAACCCGACTGGAGGCCAGCACTGCGATTTCGACTATGCCACCGACTGTCCGCGCACCACGTGGAACACAACTCAGCTGCAAAAACTGGTTGATCGAAGCTGCCTACCGGATGCTGCAAAACAACCTCGATGCGGAAGTCGCGTTCGACCCGGATAATCTCATCGTTTATGGTGGACGCGGAAAGGCCGCGCGCAATTGGGAGTGCTTCGATGCAATCCTCGAGTCGCTTAGAAGACTCGAAGTAAACGAGACCCTGCTCGTTCAGTCTGGTAAACCCGTGGCGATCTTCAGGACGCACGAAGATGCGCCGCGAGTTCTTCTTGCCAACAGCAATATCGTCCCACATTGGGCCACTCAGGAGAACTTCGATCGCCTCGAGCGTGAAGGTCTGACGATGTACGGTCAGATGACGGCGGGAAGCTGGATCTATATCGGCACCCAGGGAATCCTGCAGGGTACTTTCGAAACTCTCGCTTCGCTTGCGCGCCAGAATGGTTGGGAAAGTCTCAAAGGAAAGTGGGTCCTCTCCGCAGGTCTGGGAGAGATGGGTGGCGCTCAACCGCTGGCGATCACGATGAACGGAGGACAAACGTCCATTCTTCGCGGACGTCTTTTGCGAGGGCGAAGCGTTTAGCAGGGAAGAGTCGCGAACGGTGCTCGAGTCCGCGCAAGCCATAGGAATGTTGCTCAAGGCACACGTTGATCAGTTTACAAACCTCGGTGGAGCGCGCATGGCGATCGAGCTTGGCGCGATCTCAATCGATCACCTCGATGCGATCTCGATCGACGAATCGAGCCTGCTCGCCGCCTCGAAGACAATCGCGGTTGTCACGCCGGCCGTGAATTTCAATGCCGGCGCATCCAGCTTTGTCGATGCCCGACGTCTCATCGAATCCGGTGTGGCCCTCGCGCTGACGACTGATTTCAATCCCGGCTCTGCCCCGTGCCTGTCACTCCCTCTGGTCATGGCAATTGCCTGCCGGTACTGCCATCTCACGCCCGCCGAGGCCCTCAACGCCGTCACAATCAATGCTGCTCACGCGATTGCTATGGGTCATCGCCTTGGCTCAATCGAGGTGGGCGAGGAGGCCGATATTCTGATTACCCGCGTCGATGATTACCGCGTCCTTGCATTTGAGTTTGGCGACAACCATGTTCGCACAGTCATCAAGAGCGGGAAGGTTGTGACGGAAAATGAGTGAGAAGTTGCTGATTGACGGCGCGAGTTTGACGATCGCACAAGTGGTCGATGTTGCATATGGGAAGCCGGGCTCGCCGCACGTCGAGCTGACTACTGAGGCCAAAGGACGCGTTGCTCGCGCCGCCGCCGCCGTTCATGAGCTGCTTGAAAGTGGAACCATCGCCTATGGCATCACTACCGGGTTTGGCGCGTTCAAGGATCGTGTCATTCCCCGCGACGACGTAGAAGTCCTTCAGCGCAACATCATCCTCAGCCACGCTGTCGGAGTGGGC
>JBDTUW010000806.1:0-2713 GCA_040007555.1 Acidobacteriota bacterium
GCAGGCAACATCATTGTTGGGACGCATCCGGGCGGCCTCGTGCTCCGGATTGCGCCCGATGGGACCGTCTTTACTCTCTTTGATTCGGCGCAACGCGAGGTACGCGAACTCGCGATTGGGCCAAAGGGGGAGATCTTCGCACTCGCTCTTGCCGAATCCGCTGGAGCTGGCGCGAGCAATGCCGCCCCTCCGGCCGCGCCCTCATCCAGTCAACCCGCTGGCGACGACGGTAGCGGTGTAACGATTACCGATTTTCAAGTGGTGGATGGTACGGGAGCAATCGCTGCGGCCGCCACCTCGAGTGCCAGTACAAGCTCCAGCCAGATGAAGAGCGCGTTGTATCGACTGGATCAGAATGGTGTTTCCGAGGCTATTTGGGAATCACGGGAGGCGGCGGCTTTCGCCCTCGGCCTTTCACCAGACGGCAGTGCTTTGGTTGGCACGGGGCAGAAGGGGCGAATCTATAGCATTTCCCCAGGTCAAAAGCCGGTGCTTCTCGCACAGTCCTCAGAAGCGCAGACCGCTCGCTTTGTGACCGCCGGTGATCGCCTCTATTTCGCCACCTCCAACCTTGGGAAGCTGTATTTTATCGGCAGTGCCAGGAGTGCCATTGGTACTTATACCTCTCCGGTACGCGACGCTCAGACGGTTGCCGCCTGGGGCCGTTTGTCATGGGGAGGCGAAGGTGATGTGGAATTGCAAACCAGGTCGGGTAATACGTCAAATCCCGATCCGACGTGGAGCGACTGGTCAGCGCCGATTCGGTCCGTAGATGGCGAGCAGATCAAGAGCCTGCCGGCGCGTTTTATCCAGTGGCGTGGGACGCTTAAGAACAGCGGAACTGTTGCGCCTCGGCTGCGAGAGGTGACGATTTCGTATTTGCCGCGCAACCTCGCGCCGCGAGTCAATTCGATCTCGATTTTGCCCGTCGGTATCGCGCTTCTCACCGTGCCGCAAGCACAGTCTGATCTGGGTGCCGAGCAGGCAGGCATCGATCCCCAAACTCTCGGGAATGTAGTGTCGATTCCCCCGCGGCGGGCCTTCCAGCGAGGGGCGATCTCGCTCCAATGGCAGGCAGGGGATCGCAATGGCGACACGATGGAGTATGCACTTTATTATCGCGCCGCTTCGGGAGGCGATTACCATCCCTTAAAGATGGAGCTTCGCGAAACCTACTTCACGATCGAGCCCAACGCACTGCCCGACGGACGGTACGTTTTTCAGGTGGTCGCTTCTGATTCGCCCTCAAATCCTGCAGAGCTCGCACTTCGGGATGATCAGGAGACCGAGCCGGTTGAGATTGATAACACGCCTCCGGTGGTTACTGCAGGGCAGCCAGCTTTGACCGGGACAACAGTCGGGGTCGAATTTCTCGCCACAGATGCGACCTCTCAAATCAGAAGAGCCGAATACCAGCTTGATGGCGGACAATGGACTACTATTTATCCTGTCGATGGGATTGCAGACTCGCGACGGGAGACCTTCCGTGTGTCGGTTGGATTATCGGACAGCCGCTCCCACGTGCTCGCCTTCCGCGCTTTCGATGCCAATGCGAACGTGGGCGCGGCGAAGGTAGAGGTGAGGGCGGCTGCCGCCAGATAGAGGGACGTGAATATTATGTCAAGTCGTAAACTTATGTCGCAACTGGCACTCCTGGTCATGTCGGTCTGGATGAGTAGTTTCGCTTTTGTGCCGATTACAAGCGCGCGGACACAGACTGTGCGTAATCCAAAGCTTGCCCCTGCAGATCTGGAGACCGCCCGATCGACGACAAAGGAATCAGGCGGTGCGGAAGCTGAGTTGGTTTACTCAGCCAGGATTGATGGGGTGACCAAGGGGACATTTGACAGCCTGGTGGTCGTCTATGGAAAGGGTAGCGGTCCGGCAAGGGAGTTCTACGCCGCCGTTATCAGGGATGGAAAAAAGTACGCGCTCGCAGGGGAGAAATCCGGTCGAGCACTGCCAACGGGTGACAGGTTTCTGAGGATCGGACTGCGCCACGAAGGCGACAAGGCGCCGCTACTGCGTCTCATGAGCGCCATCGGCGAGTCAGGATCGGCGGACGAACGGCAACGAAATCTGGACTTTCAGTTTGACGGCAAGGAATTCCAATTGGTAGGCCAATCAACAGCGACACCAGCACGGTAGGACGTGTCAGGGGGCAGGATTAAGGCAAAGGCGCTGCTGCCCGTCATGACGGTGTCCTGGCCGGCGGCCTCTGGGGTTAATCGTGCCCCCTTGAACCATTAGCGTCTAACTATTCAACCTTGATTACCTTTTCAGCCTGCTGTCCCTTTGGGCGCTGGACGAGTTCGAACTCGACCAGTTGACCCTGATCAAGGGTCTTATAGCCCTGGCCCAGAATCTCCGAATAGTGAACGAACACGTCGCCACCTTCGGGGTGCTCAATAAAGCCATATCCTTTAGCATTATTGAACCATTTGACTCTGCCTTGTTCTTTCTCTGCCATGGTGAAACATCCTCCTGGGGTTTTGTTGGGGAAACGACCTTTGAAGCACCCCTTCGGGTTGTGTGCAGCTGCAACTCCTGAGCCGATAGAGCGCAGGACGTGACGAAGCGCAAGCCGCCGAGACGCTCATTATTGCGAGCCTCCCTCGACGAGCGAGAGCCAGCTTCAAAACGCAACAAGCCGTACCTCTGCCAGGAGAGATAAACTCCTGACCTTCAGAACGGCTGCTTTCTTTGCGGAAAG
>JBDTUW010000807.1:0-2708 GCA_040007555.1 Acidobacteriota bacterium
GAACGGGCTCATTTTTTCAATTTTGGATTTTAGATTTTGGATTTTGGATTGAAGAACGCTCCGCGCCTCCGCCCCTTCTTGTCTCTCCGTTAAGCATTTCCTCTTAGTCAGTTTCAACTCCGCTGAATCAGTATCAACTCCTCTGAGTCAGTTTCAGCGCAAACTCGAGGAGGGGCAGGGGCGCGAAACGTTCTTCAAATCCAAAATCCAAAATCTAAAATCCAAAATCACCCCAGGGGTGGCGTGAACCGTCCATCACTTGCCGTCCAGCCCCCATCCACAAAAAGAACCGTTCCGGTCACATAACTCGCAGCATCTGATGCGAGAAAGACAATCGGTCCCGCCATCTCGTCCGCCCGCGCCCATCGCCCAAAGACGCTCTTCTTAGCGTACGCTTCATACCACTCAGGCTGCTGCTTGATCTGCGCCGTCAAAGGCGTATCGACTACCCCCGGTGCGAGCGCATTGACTCGAACCCCACGAGGACCAAGCTCCGCCGCCAGTGTTCTCACCAGCTGCACGATCCCTGCCTTTGTCGCCGCGTAGACTCCCTGCCCCGGCTCAACTACCTGCGATCTGATGGACGAAAGAGCGATCAGACTTCCGCGGCCTGCCTCTGCCATGATCCTTCCCGCCTCGCGAAGGACCCGCAGCGTGCCTTTCAAGTTGAGCTCAATGACTCGGTCAACTTCGTCATCCTCATAATCGAGAATCGCCTTGCGCACGTTCACCGCCGGAGTGACCACCACCACATCAAGTCGTCCCAGTTCGGACTTTGTCGCCTTGAAGAACTCGTTGACGCTCACTGTGCTGGTGAGATCGACCCATCGCGCGCGATGCGGTCTGCCGAGTGACTCCGCCACGCGGGTTGCCGCATGCAGATCCCGATCAGCAACGACAACCAGTGCGCCGTGGGCGGAGAGAGCTCGAGCCGCTTCCTCGCCAATGCCGGAGCCGCCGCCAATCACCACGGCCACACGGCCATCAAACTGGAACAGTTGTCGGTAGTCCATCACTTCACCTTCTTCCGAGCCTCTCAATTAGAGTCACCGCACCCATCGCCGTCGCGCCGGCCAGAATCCCGAGAATCACCGCCGGCACCCCGCCATATCCCGCGCCGGCCGTCACTCGGTCGAGTGCCAGAGTCGTGACTACGGAAATCGTCATCCCGGCCAGGGCGCCGCGCGCACTCACCGACTTGACGTAAAGACCTGCGAGTAGCGGGAGGACGAGAGCGGCGGTCAGTAATGTGTAGAATATTGTCAACGCCGAGATGACATCTGGCAGCAGCGCTCCGAGTAAGGCTCCAAGTACGCCGCACGCGATCGCGATTGCCCTGACCACGCGCATCAGATGCTGGTCGCTCACCTCCGGATTGAGAAATGTCTTGTACAGATCCTTGCCAAGAGATGTGCTGAGCATAAACAGGACCGCATCCGCAGTGCTCAACTCCGCAGAGAAAATTGCTCCCAGCAGGAGGCCGCCCAGCCAGACCGGTAGGGACTCAGTCATCAGTGTCGGTAACGCCAGTTCCCGGTTGACGAGGTTTGGGAACTCATAACGCGCCATGATGCCCAGGAAGACGGGAATGAAGGCGAATCCCAGCAGGCATATTGCGTTGAGGCCGACCCCGATCCTGACCGCCCGCGCATCGCGAGCACCGAAAATCTTCTGCAGCAGTCCGGGCGAAATGATAAACGACGGAACCAATAGCACCAGATACTTGAGTGGAGTTATTCCGTCGCCGAAAAAGCTGAAATACGAATCCGGGCTGGTCAGTCCCGAGACAGACAGCCCCGCCGACCGGTGACCGAGAATCCGGCCAAGAAGTCCGGCCAGGTACACAAATGCCATCCCGAATCCAACGAGCTTGATCAGAAGCTGGAACACGTTGACCCGGGCAGCAGAATGCAGCCCACCGGTCGCGAAGTAAGTCGTTGCGACCGTTGCTCCAATAGCGCAGCCAAGCGGCTTGCTGATGCCTGCGGTGACGTTCAGTATCCAGGCGATCGCAATCAACTGGCCCGCAAGGATGGCTAGTGAGCCGAACCATAGAAGGATTGCGACCACTGCCTTGATGCGACGGTCAAAGCGAAACTCGAGATAGTCACCGACCGTGTAGAGTCCATGCTCACTCGCAATCCGCCAGATTCTCGGACCAACGGTAAACGCGAGGATGAGAGATCCGATGCCGGCTGAACCCACCCACCACCATGCCGAAAAGCCATCGCGGTAGCCCAGACCGGCCGCGCCAACCGTCGAACCCGCGCCGATGTTTGCTGCAAGCAGGGTTGAGAAGATGAGACCCGATGTCAGTTTCCGTCCGGCGACGAAGAACTCGCTCGATTCGCGCACGCGTCTCGAGACGAAGACGCCAAGCGCCACCATGACGACTGAATAAAGGATGAGAATCGCGATGAAGGTCATGTGCCTGCTGACTTACCTCGACATCGTGGACAGTTGCGTCGTGACGAGCGGCCCATCGAGCGCGACAACGTTTGGAGTGCACCCACTTGTCGGCGCTTTGTTTGGTCAGAAGCGAACAAGTCTATTGGGCAAGTCGCTGCACTCCAAACGCTGCGACGCGGCTAAGCTAGATCGCTGGCGCTTGGCAGACCGGGAATTCCGCGCGCGGCCCGAATCGCCCGAATGATGGCAATCGTTACCGCCTCGGCGGCGAGGGCTCCAACCAGGGTGACATTGGCCGC
>JBDTUW010000808.1:0-2706 GCA_040007555.1 Acidobacteriota bacterium
GAACTCCAGTCCGTTGATCATGAACCTCTCGCCGCGACCATCGATGGACGGACGAACTTCTATCAGCTCGGGAGCAAGCGCCATCATCCGCGAGCGCAATGATGAACTACCAGAATCGCCCAATTCGATTGACGGCGACACTGGCCACGTCAGCCTTCTGGGGTGTGGATTGTAGAGCTCCATCTGTGCCGCGATGGGTATGGCAGTGATTTCGAGCCTGTCTTCGTCAATCTCCAGACAGCGGATCGAAATGCCGAGGTGCCCGGTAGCGATCAACGTCAGGCGATCAACGACGGTGTGGGATCGGTCTCGCGGCAGAAGGATGATCAGCTCGCGAGCACGCTCATCAACTACTCTGGTCTGATTGAATCGCGATGCCCAGATGATTCCAGCTTCAACCGCGCCGTCAATCTGCTCTTGATCCTCGTGCCGGCTGACGCCCAGTGCGAGAACAGTTGCACCATCTCGGTTGAGTACAAGTCGCGCATAGCCCCGACGAATTTGACGGTATCGGTCCGCGCCAATGGTGGCAGATACGACCTGCCCGCAGCCTCTTCCCTGGCTTCCTTCACTGCGACCCGGCTGTCGATGGTCGTTGCCGATCAGGAGCTGTCTGACCAGATGCACATACACCGCGCGCATCTGGCGGGCGTTTTGTTCCGGCTGCCAAAGGGTGACGAGGTGAGCGGTGCGCGCTGGTCCGGAGCTGACGAGCATACGGACAGTCCCACTTGCGATTTCGAGAGCGGTAACGCGCCATACTTGTGTGAACTCCTCGTTCCAGCAGTAGAAGAAGAGCTTGTCCCACTCGACCCGCACTTCAAACCGCGAGGAATCGAGACTGACCGGCTGCATGAGATCCGTCGTCAACAACCAGGGTGAGTTACCAAGAGCGGCCATGAGACGAGCCTGGGCGCTGAGAGCGTCCCCTCCATCCGTGATCAGATTCATATTGGACCCGTGTGGTGATCGCTGAGGTGATCACTGAATAGCCAGGTCAGGCCTGGCGCGCGCGCTCCTTGTGGCCCGTTTACGCGCTGTGCTACCATCGGCAAGCAACGGCATCGAGGACATCTTACCGTCTTTGACTCAATTCAATCTACAGTCCAGTCCCATTCCAGGGTCAGGTGTCGTTCATCTCGCTTTGATTGAGCCCGGATGGAGGTTGGTGGCTCATCCCACCAGATTGCCCGCTTGCACGAGAGTTACTGTTTTTTCGTTCAACTCGTTTGTGGCGCGGATCCAACCTGACGGAGAGCAGGAACTTATGGTTTGTCATAATTGTGGACGAGAAATCAGGGTCGTCGGCAAGTTCGCCCGGACGGATGAGTGTCCACATTGTTCGGCAGATATTCATTGCTGCAAAAACTGCCGGTTTTTTGATCCCGGCAAAAACAATCAATGCAGCGAACCCGCGGCAGAGTATGTCCGTGACAAGTTGAAGGCGAATTTCTGCGACTTCTTCGAACCCAACAATCGCGTGCCACTAACCACGCGAGGCGGGGCGCAGAAGGTCGATCGAGACGATGTCAGGAAGGCGTTCGACAAGCTGTTTAGAAAGAACTAGCTGGTAGTGTGTTTGCTTCATGAGTCAACCTCCATATTACTTTCCGAGTCCAGGCGAGAATCTCGATCGACCGACGATTATTCATCGTCTGTCGGGAGCGCCCATTCAAAATGAACCAAGCGAAATCACCGTCCGTCGCCTCGTTTTGCACGTGTTCCTTTTGGGGCTAACGGTGCTCACGACGACCACCATGGGAACTCTGCTGTTCCTTGGCGGAGAGAACTCCGCAATCGCCTCCGGCCTGCTCTTCTCATTCACTCTGTTGGTGATTCTCGCTTCGCACGAGATGGGGCACTACATTGCGTGCCGCTGGTATCGGGTTCGCGCCACACTTCCTTACTTCATTCCGGCACCGCTCGGGATCGGAACATTTGGAGCCTTCATCAAGATCAAGTCGCCCATTCCCGGGCGCCGTGCTCTCTTTGATATAGGAATCGCCGGCCCGCTCGCGGGTTTTGTCTTCGCAGTACCGGCCGCACTGATCGCGCACTACTACGCTGCAACCGCGCCCCTGGTTGAACCGGCTGAGGACTATATTATCTTCCATAGCCCGCTCTTGTTTCAGCTTCTCGAGCGGCTACTGCACGTACCTGTGTCAATCGAGTTGAACCCGATCTGGTTTGCGTCGTGGGTTGGCCTGCTCATGACCAGCCTCAATTTGCTTCCGGTGGGGCAGCTCGACGGTGGCCACGTAACTTATGCACTTTTTGGACACCGGGCGCAGAAATGGATTGCTCGAGCGATTTATGCGGCCGTAGTCGGCCTCGCTGTCCACGCTGTCCTTCGCCAGGGCTGGCTCGGTTGGGTTGTCTATGCGGTGTTGCTGACTTTGGTTTTGCGAGTCGGACATCCACCTGTTCTTGACGAAAACGAGAGTCTGGGCATCTGGCGAAAAGTGATTGCGGTCATCGGTCTGTTGGTTTTTGTCGTCTGCTTCCTGCCGATGCCGATCACCGTGGTGACCTGAACCGTCTCTGGGAGGAGTGGTTATGAGCCTGCTTGCATCTGATGTCATGGTCAATGATGTAGTCGTGGTTAGCGAGTCGACGCCGCTCAAGGAAGTGGCCAGAACCTTCAGCGAGAGAAAGATCACCGGGGCTCCGGTCGTCAATGCGGCGGGAGAGCTGGTAGGTGTTATT
>JBDTUW010000809.1:0-2694 GCA_040007555.1 Acidobacteriota bacterium
TCGGAAGTGGGCATTCCGGTAGTACGCACCCCCAACGCTCCCTATACGACGCGCATGTTAATTCGGAGACCCGCCAACAGAGCGAAGTTCAGCGGCAATGCTGTCGTCGAGATGCTCAATCCATCCAATTTGTTTGATCTCAACCTGGGGTGGGCCATCTCGCACAAGCAGTTTGCTCGTCATGGCGACGCGTGGGTCGGCATCACCGCGAAGCCAGTTTCCGTGGTGACGCTCAAGAGCTTCGATCCCGAACGATACGCCGTGCTGTCGTGGGCGAATCCACTGCCGCTCGAGGATTCGCGCAATTGCACGACAACCGGTCGCGATAGCCCTCGCACTACGGAGAATGGCCTTGTCTGGGACATCTTCAGTCAGGTCGGCGCCTGGTTGAGAAGCAGAGAGGCGACGAACCCGCTACTCTATGGCGGCGCTTCATCGCGCGCTCATCCGGTCGAGCACCTGTACGCCTGGGGTTACTCGCAAACGGGCGGCTTCCTATATACCTACGTCAACGCCTTTCATCCGGTGGATGTGAAGGCGAACGGCCGACCAACCTATGACGCTTATTTGATTGCCGTTGCGAGCGGGCCGACATCGATCAATCAGTGTGCTCCGGCGATACCGCCGGGCGACGCGCGAAGGCAGATTCGGAATGTTGGAGTTCCGGTTGTGCGCGTCATGAGCGGCTCTGACTATTTACGCACCATCGCGGCGCGATTGAAAGACAGCGATCAGGCGCCGAATCTCACGAGGAACTACGAGATTGCGGGATCGGCGCACGCTACGCCTCAGGAGTTGGAGTTTGCGGCCATGCCGGCAGACATCACAAAAGGTGAACGCTCAGTACCTCCCATGGAGTGTAATGAAGGTCCGCGGAGCCGTTTTCCGAACAGTCTTGCTTTCAATGCGATCCTGCGGAATCTGGACATATGGGTTCGCAAGGGCACTCCACCTCCGCGCGTCGATCAAATCGCGGTCGTCAACGGCCAGCCGGTTCTGGACAAGTTTGGCAACGTCACCGGGGGAGTGCGTTCGCCGTACGTCGACGTCCCGACGAGTACATGGTTTGGGAATGCGACGGGAGCGTCATTCTGCATCATCGCAGGATACGAGCGGCCGTTCGATGCCGTTCGTCTCAAGGAGCTCTATCCAACGCACACGGACTACATGAAAGCCGTAACGAAGAACGTGGAGCGATTGGTTTTGGAGCGGGTGATTACCAAAGAGGACGGCAAGGACTTGATTGCAGAAGAAGCGGCCCGGGCGCCCTGGAAGTAAACACAGGAGACGCGGAGAGGCTCCAAGGCCGCCGACCTCTCTATTGCCACTCCGTTCTCCCCGCGCCCCTGCGTTTTAGAGAGTGCTGACCAGTTCAAAGGAACGGAGACGGGCCGAATGATTATGGATGTGTGCAGTAATGATCAGTTCGTCGGCTTTGGTCAGCTCGATAAAATCTCGCAGACCTCCAGCGACCATCTCTGGTGAGCCTGTGACCGTATACTTCAGCGCGTGCTCGACGCCTGCCCTCTCCGCGTCGCTCCACTTCCCTTCCATACTGTCAACTGGTGGTGACAACTGTCCCGGATTGCCTTTTCTCAAGTTCAGGAACGCCTGCTGCACCGATGTCGCCAGCCGCGCCCCCTCAGCTGCCGTATCGGCGGCAAACACATTCACGGCGGGCATGACATATGGTCGCGACAACGTCTCGGAGGGCTTAAACAGTGCGCGATAAATGCTTAGCGCCTGAAGTAAATAGTCCGGTGCGAAATGTGACGCAAATGCAAAGGGCAGTCCGAGGTGCGCGGCCAGCTGAGCACTGTAAAGGCTCGATCCCAGGAGCCAGATAGGCACTCCCAACCCTGTACCTGGAATCGCCCGCACTTGCTGTCCTGGTTTGATGGCCGTGAAGTAGGACTGCAATTCGAGGAGATCCTGCGGAAACGATTCCCCCGTACTCAACAGGTCCCTCCGCAATGCATGAGTCGTGGTCGGGTCAGTACCGGGTGCCCGTCCGATGCCGAGATCGATGCGTCCGGGATAGAGCGATTCGAGCGTTCCAAACTGCTCCGCAATCAGGAGCGGCGCGTGATTCGGTAACATGATACCGCCGGATCCTACTCGAATCGACGATGTGTTGCCTGCGACATGTCCTATCACAACCGAGGTCGCAGCGCTCGCTATCCCGGCCATGTTGTGATGCTCAGCAAGCCAGTAGCGGTGATAACCCCATTTTTCAGCGTGTTGCGCCAGGTCCAGAGTGTTTCTGAACGACTCTGCCGCCGTTCCCCCGGTCACAATCGGGGAAAGATCGAGGATCGAAATTGGAATGCCGATGGACATGGTCTTGATGAATATCGTTTTGGCTGTGCTGACAAAACTCGCACCTTGGTAACTCAATCTGCGCGTCCACCACCGACTGATCACTCGGACGCGCCGTCTGACGCTCCCGCTCATTGACGCTTGCGAAACCTCCTCCGCTCGCTCTTCTGCATCAATACCAGAAAGCTCATTGCAGGTCCAATCCGACCGACCGAGCGTGGGTATTCGATCAGCCCCTCGAAGGCTTCGGTCTACTCGTGCCGTAAAGCCCGCAGCGGATCAACCGTCATTGCACGGCGCGCCGGGAAATAGCAGGCGAGAAGACCCGTTCCCGCAAAGAGCGCTAAGGCCCCGGCGTAGCTCATCGGATCAAGG
>JBDTUW010000810.1:0-2684 GCA_040007555.1 Acidobacteriota bacterium
GACCGAGAAGTTGTAGCCGAGCATCCACACCAGCACGATGCCTCCGGTGAGGGCGAACGGCACGGCCAGCAAGACGTGCGCGGCTTCCTTCACCGAGTGGTAGGTAACGTAGAGCAAGAGAAAAATGACCGCGAGCGCGAGCGGGATGACGATCTGCAAGCGCTTCTTTGCGCGAATCTGGTTTTCGTACTGGCCGCTCCATTCGATGTAATACCCGGTCGACAGTTTGACCGACGTGGCAACGGCGCGTTTGGCTTCCTCGATGAATGAGCCGGTGTCGCGCCCGCGCACGTTCAAGAGCACAAGGCCGCGCAGCAGGCCGTTCTCGCTCGAAATCATCGTCGGGCCGTTGACCACGCGGATGTCTGCGACTTGTCCGAGCGGAACCTGCATCCCGTTCATCCCCGCCACGAGAACCTTGCTAATTGCTTCGGGTGTGTCGCGCAGCTCGCGCATGTAGCGCACGCGCACCGGGAAGCGCTGTCGGCCTTCAATCGTCGTCGTCAGATTGTTGCCGCCGATGGCCGTCTCGATCACGTCCTGCAAATCGCGTTTGTTAATGCCGTAGCGCGCGATCTCCTGCGGACGCGGGGCGATTTCGAGATATGGCACGCCGCCGAGCTGTTCCGGATAAATATCCGTCGCGCCGCGAACGTTCTGCACGACAGCGGCGATCTCTTTCGCTTTTTGTTCAAGCGCCTTGAGGTCGGAGCCGAAAACCTTGATCCCGATCTGCGTGCGGATGCCGGTCGAGAGCATGTCAATGCGGTTGATGATCGGCTGCGTCCAGATGTTGGTCACGCCCGGCATCTGCAACGCCGCGTCCATCTCGGAGATGAGCATGTCCTTGGTCAGACCCGGACGCCATTGCTTTTCCGGTTTGAGATTGACGATTGTCTCGGTCATGTTCACTGGCGCGGGGTCGGTCGGAGTCTCGGCGCGGCCAATCTTGCCGACGACCGATTCGACTTCGGGGAAGCGGCTAATAATTTCATCCTCGATCTTCAGGATCTCTTTCGCCCGCGTGAGCGACGTCGAGGCGTCCGTCACCGGCATGTACATCAGCGTCCCTTCGTTGAGCGGCGGCATAAACTCCGAGCCTATGCCGGTGGCGAGGTAGAGCGACGAGACGAAGAACGTAAGCGCGAGGCCGATGGTGATGAAGCGGTAACGCAGCGCAAACGCGAGCGCCGGGCGATAGAGGCCGAGCAGGAAGCGCATCAGATAGTTGTCGTTTTCGTCGTGAATCTTCCCGCGAATCAGGAAGGTGCAGAGTACGGGGACGAGCGTCACGGCAAGTAACGTCGCGCCAATCATCGAAAACGTCTTCGTGAAGGCGAGCGGATGAAAGAGCTTGCCCTCCTGCCCGGTGAGTGAGAAGACCGGCACGAAGGCCAGCACGATAATTGCCATCGAGAAGAAGATCGGACGCCCGACGGTCTTCGCCGATTCGAGCACGACCTCCTTGATCCTGGGCTCGTAATCGGGCATCTGGCCCGCATGTCGAATCGCGTTTTCCGTCACCACAATCCCCGCGTCCACCAGCACGCCGATGGCGATGGCGATGCCGCCGAGGCTCATGATGTTCGAGCTGATCCCGGCGTATTTCATGAACAGGAACGAAATCAGGATCGCCAGCGGCAGCGGGATTGTGACGATCAGGATTGACCGGAAATGCCAAAGGAACAGGATGTGCGCGAGCGTGACCAGAATGATCTCCTCGATCAGCGAATCCTTGAGCGTGTTTACCGCGCGCTGAATCAGGTCGGTGCGATCATAAAACGGCACGATCTTCACGCCTTCGGGCAGCCCCTTTTGTAAATCGTTGATCTTCTCCTTGACGCGCGCGATCACCTCCTGCGTGTTCCCGCCGTAGCGGATGATGACTACGCCGCCGATCGCCGCCACACCCATCTTGTCGAGCGCCCCGCGCCGGAAATCGGGACCGCTCGTGACGCTCGCCACTTGGCGCAGATAGACCGGCGTGCCGCTGCGCTCGGTGACGACGATGGATTCGAGGTCGGCCATGTTCTGAATCAGGCCGAGGCCGCGGACCAAAAAGTCCTTGCCGCCGCCCTCGATAACCTTCCCACCAACGTTGTTGTTGCTCCGCTCAATCGCCATCCGCACATCAGCGAGCGTCACGTTGTAGGCGCGCAGCTTGTTCGGATCAAGGTCCACCTGATACTGCCGCACGTAGCCGCCGATACTGGCCACTTCAGCGACACCCGGCACGGAATTGAGCTGGTAGCGGATGAACCAGTCCTGCAGCGACCGCAGCGTGCCCAGGTCGTAACCTTTGCCCTCGACCGTGTACCAGTAGACCTGCCCGACGCCCGTCGCATCCGGACCGAGCGTGGGCACCACGCCCGGCGGCATCTGGCTCGCCGCCAGACTCAACTTCTCAAGCACGCGCGTGCGGGCGAAGTAAAGCTCAGTCTCGTCGTTGAAGATGATGTTGATCATCGAGAACCCGAAGGCCGACGATGAACGGACCACGCGCACCCCCGCCAGCCCCTGCAAATTGACCGTCAGCGGGTACGTGACCTGATCTTCTACTTCCTGTGGCGAGCGTCCCGGCCAGTCGGTAAAGACGATCACCTGGTTTTCACTGAGGTCAGGAATCGCGTCAATTGGCGTGCGGAGCAGCGCCCAATAGCCCCAGCCCGCCATCGCCGCGTAGG
>JBDTUW010000811.1:0-2680 GCA_040007555.1 Acidobacteriota bacterium
CAACTGACAACTGGCAACTGGCAACTGGCAACTGGCAACTGACAACTGACAACTGGCAACTGCTACCGGATGCGCTCGTCTCTCGATATCTGGCCGTCCAGGATTGAGATCACCCGGTGCGCGTGCGCGGCGATATCCTGCTCGTGGGTTACGAGGATGATCGTGTTGCCACGATCATGGAGGCGCTGCAGCACCTGCATGATCTCTTCAGAGGTGCGCGAATCAAGATTTCCGGTTGGCTCATCCGCGAGAATGATTGACGGGTTGTTAACCAGCGCGCGCGCGATCGCTACACGCTGACGCTGTCCGCCAGAGAGTTCATTCGGACGGTGGTTCATTCGCGAGCCAAGCTCAACCGATTCGAGTGCGGCTTTCGCCATCTCGATTCGCTTCGACGAGGGGGTGCCGTTATAGATCAACGGCAGCTCGACGTTATGAAGGGCGGTCGCACGCGGAAGCAGATTGAAGGTCTGAAAGACGAAGCCAATCTCCTTGTTGCGGATGCGTGCCAGCTCATCGTCATCCATCGCCGAGACGAGCTTCCCGTTCAGCCAGTACTCGCCCTGCGACGGGGTGTCGAGACATCCGATCATATTCATGAGCGTCGACTTCCCCGAACCCGATGGACCGATGATGGCGACATACTCACCGCGCTGGATTTCGAAGGAGACACCACGCAACGCGAGGATCTCCTCCTCACCCATGACGTAAGTCTTCCAGAGATCCGTGGTCCGAATGAGCGCACCTGGAGTCTGCTCAGCAGTCAAGCGCGACGCAATCGGCTGTGTCTCTTTTACTGTTTCGGTTCCCGTCAACATTCGTCACTCCTTAGAAACACTCCGGTCAACCGTTCACTTATCGAGAAGATAATTGTTTCATTCCGAGCAGTGATCCCATCGGATCGGATCATTGCTCCTCAGCATCAGGCCGCTCATTTACTCTCGGTTCCACCAGGACCGCCGGGACGCTTGTTCTTGTCTTCCCGCTTGATGGCCATGTTGTCCTTCAGTGTCCGCAACTGGCGATAGGGTCCGGTGATGATCTCCGTGCCTTCGTTCAATCCACCCGTGATCTCGATATCGTTCTCACCGGTGATTCCTGTGGTCACTGGCTTGAAGATGGACTTGTTGTTCTCAACCACAAAGACGCCGCGAATGGACTTTCGTTCCCGGCCCTGCTTCTCCGGACTTGCGGATGGTGTCGGTGAGCTTCCCGGTTTGGACCCACCCTGATCCGGCTCGCGCTCGACAAGCGCCTGCAAGGGAATCGCGATCACATTCTCACGACGATCAGTATTGACTGTTGCCGTCGCCGACATTCCCGGTCGCAGGCGAGTGCGCACCTCTTCGTTCAGGTTGACAAGACGAATAACGACCTTAAAATCCTTGGCTTCCTGAGAGCCGGCAACCGTTGTCTGCGCAATGGTCTGGCCAGATCTGGTCACCGCCGAAGCGGCGATTTCCGTGACCTCGCCTTCAATCTCACGTTCTCCCAGGGCATCAACCTTGATCTTCGCCTTCTGGCCCGTTTTGACATTCGCGACATCCGTCTCGTCCACCCTCACCTCGACGTTGATGACCGCCATATCGGCAATGATCATCAAAGGTGTCGATGAAAGATTGGCAAGAGCAAACGTTCCTACCTGAATGATCGGCCCGACGACGACGCCGTTGATCGAAGCATACTGCGTCGTCTTCGCGAGCAGGTCTGCCTGACTTCTCAGACTCGCCTGTGACTGCGCGACTCGCGCCTTGGACGAATCGAGCTGAGCCCGCGCCTGGCTGACCCGAATTTCGGCATCCTTGACCTGCACCTGCATCTGCGATACTCGAGCCTTCGCGGCGTTGACCGAGGCAGTCGAAGAGTCAAATCGCATCTTCGAGGTGTCGTAAATCGACCGGGAAACTACTCCCGTCTCTACCAGGTCAGCGCTTCGTTTGAGCTCAATCTCGGCGTTTGTCTGTTCAATCTTGGAACGCTCGAGGTCAGCTTCAGACGAAATCAAGGCAGCGCGCGAGTTGCTGATGTTGTTCTCAGCCGCCGTAATTGCCACCGTCAAGTTCTGAGCATCGGCCTGGGACGCCCTCAGATTCGCCTCCTGAACAGAGGTCGCCGACGCCTGTTGAGTGGGATCGACGCGGACCAACGGCGACCCCTTCCGCACCTGGTCACCTTCCTTGACGAAGATATCGGTGACGCGACCACCAACTTCGGCGGTCAGATTGATAAATTGTATCGGGCGAATCTCGCCGTTGGCCGTCACTTTGGACTCGAGTACTGGTCGGCGCTCGACCTTCGCAGTCTGAACTTCCGGCAACTCCCCACGTCTCGCGAACAAACTGACAGCAACGACACCGGCAAGGACAACCACCACCGAACTTATGATAATGATCTTTCGCTTCTTGGACATCGCCATGAACTGAATCTCCCTCTCCGCGATCTTCCTCTCTCCGTTCCGCTTACTGGCAGGCGGGCTCACCGCAAATTCGCTATACGCTTGGCCAGGTGGCTGAGTTTCAAGAGAGTTGTTTGTAAATAAAGATTATTGTAAGAGCCATCCAGAGCCGTGACAAGCCTCTCAAACCACCGTGGCGAGCCAGGAAACTCCGCCAGGAACCTGGAACCCCATTTCATCCCTCCGGGCGTCGAGCACTTCTCATCGATTCGAGCGCCTCTCGAA
>JBDTUW010000812.1:0-2679 GCA_040007555.1 Acidobacteriota bacterium
CTGACAACTGGCAACTGGCAACTGGCAACTGACAACTGACACCTGACAACTGCTTCTCACGTGACAACAATTGCGTACTCATCGAACTCGCGCGCCCGGCCAATGACCGTCGCGGCGGGGTAGACTCGATGCAATTTCGTCAGCAATTCCCCTTCCCGTTCGGCACCGATTGCAATCAGCATCCCGCCCGCGGTCTGCGGGTCAAACAACAGGCTCTGTACTGCCGGAGCGACATCCTCTGAGATTCTGATATTGCTTCCAACGTACTTCCGGTTCAGACGATCCCCGCGGGTGACGATCCCTCGGCGCGCCAACTCGAGCGCACCGGGAAGGATTGGCACGCTTCCCGAGTCAATCTCGATCGTTACCTTGCTCGCTCGAGCCACTTCCCACGTGTGCCCCATCAAACCGAAACCGGTGATATCAGTCGCACCCGCAACGCCGTGTTCGCTCATCGCCAGCGCCGCATCGCGCCCAGCGGTAAGCATCACCTTGAGTGCCGCGTCAGCGATTTCCGGAGTTGTCTTCGCCAACTTGATGGCGGTTGAAATGATACCGGTGCCAATTGGTTTGGTGAGAATCAGCACGTCACCAGGGCGGACTCCGTCATTCGTCGCGATCCTTTTCGGGTCGATCGTGCCCGTTACTGCATAGCCAAACATGATCTGTTCGCTATCAACACTGTGGCCTCCCATGAGGGTTACCCCGAACTCGGTCAGAATGGATAAGCCTCCACGCATGATCTCGCCAAGAATGGAATAGTCGACGCCTTCCTTAGGAAAACAGGTGATGGCGAGAGCTGTCAGGGGCGTTCCCGCCATCGCCCAGACGTCATTGATCGAGTTGAGCGCTGCGATTCGGCCGTAGTCAAAGGGATCGTCGACGATCGGGGTGAAGAAGTCGACCGTCTGAACGAGGGCGAGGTCGGCATTGATGCGGTAGACGCCTGCATCATCTGCATTGTCGAATCCGACAAGCAGATTGGGGTTGCCGGGCTGGCGGGGCAGGGAACCGAGCACTTGGGCGAGCGCGCTTGGCTCGAGCTTTGACGCGCAACCCGCGCAGGAGACCATTTCTGTCAGACGCTTTTCCATTGAATGCTTACCTGCGGTGAGTCAGAACATGAGAGCGCGGCAGCGTTTAAGGTGCGGCGTTTAAGTCGCTCCAGGCGCTGCCGCGCACTCAGGTCTTACCTGTAAATGATAAAATTCCAGGCTGACACTGGGCCACGTTTCGATATTGCGGCTAGGCCGATTCCTCGCGACCGCGTTTTGGTGCAGTGGGGACTGGTGGCTGCGGTGCGCTGGCTGCGGCAGCCTGGGCCTTCCCGCCAATCCCAAGAGCGGATCGGACCTCGGCCTCGATGCGGTTTGCAAGCTCGGGATTCTCTCGCAAAAAGGTTTTGGCGTTCTCGCGACCCTGGCCCAGACGCTCACCCTTGCACGAGAACCACGCTCCCGATTTCTCGATGATCTTGCATTCAACGCCGATGTCGATCAGCTCCCCAAGCCTCGAGATGCCTTCGCCATACATGATGTCAAACTCTGCTTCCTTGAACGGTGGGGCAACCTTATTCTTGACGATCTTGACCTTCGTTCGATTGCCAACATGGGTATCGCCATCCTTGATCGCACCGATGCGCCGAATGTCGATGCGCACTGAAGAGTAGAATTTCAGAGCTCGCCCGCCGCTGGTTGTTTCCGGATTGCCGAACATGACGCCGATCTTCTCGCGGATCTGATTGATAAAGATCAGGCACGTGTTGGAGCGCCCAACCACTGCGGTCAGCTTCCTCAATGCCTGTGACATCAATCGCGCCTGGAGACCTGGCAACGAATCACCCATTTCCCCTTCCAGCTCGGCTCGCGGAACGAGGGCAGCCACGGAATCGATGACAAGGATATCGACGGCATTTGAACGGACCAACGATTCAGTTATCTCAAGCGCCTGCTCACCGGAATCAGGCTGGGAGACAAGCAGGTCATCGATTCGCACGCCCAGTTTTTCAGCATAGATTGCATCGAGCGCGTGCTCAGCGTCGACGTATGCGGCGGTGCCTCCGGCCTTTTGCGCTTCAGCAACGACGTGCAGTGCCAGTGTCGTCTTGCCAGAGCTCTCGGGACCGAAGATCTCGATCACCCGACCGCGCGGGAGTCCGCCGATTCCAATCGCCACATCGATGCCAATGCTCGTCGTCGAGATTGCCGGTATCTCTTCAACCCTGTGCTCGCCAAGTCGCATGATTGCGCCCTTGCCAAAGGCTTTTTCGATCTGCGCCAGAGCCGCTTCAATTGCCTTGTTCTTTTCGTTTCGCTCTTTTTCGTTTGCCATTTTATCCCTCTCTATCGGTCCGCGAGGTTTGGGAGCAGATCGACGCCCGACATCGTGCCGACGTGATTGCTCGGGACCTCCCCAGTTCTAGTTGTACCCGCGAAATAAGGCCCAAAGTGAGCCGAGCTGTCAGGAGCGTTTCTGCCAGCTACCATTCAATGACCGGAAATCGTCGCGGCTGAGGTGACTCGGTCGCCGATCGCTGAAGGCAGGAGATGACTACTTTCTCGGATTCTTGCGTGGTGGCGCTGGCGCCATCGAAACCGTATTCAAATCGCGCCAGAGCAATTCAATAAAACGCGATTCTGCGTTTCCCGATTTTCTTCGCCGAATGAGGTTTGCCCACCC
>JBDTUW010000813.1:0-2675 GCA_040007555.1 Acidobacteriota bacterium
CAGCGCAAGAACATATCCTCTTTCAGGAGCCTCGAGCATCGCCGCGCGCCCAGATTGGCTGGAATTTCGTTATCTCAGAACTATTTTGGGCGACCACCTGATTGTACGCACCACTGCCGGTTGGGTGCATTTGAATCCCCTTGACCTTCAACCAAGGAACTCGCCAACACCCGAGGAAGTGGAACGACTTGTCGCGGACGCGATTTCAGTCAACCCTGTGAGATATGGCCGCATCCTGCATGTTGACGGCCTGACCGCACATACCGATACCGGTGTCGAAATCAAACTCGACTGGAAGCGCCTCTCCCTGCAGCAAAGCGGAAGGGATACCCAACGTATAGACCTGCTATACCGAATTCATTACCTTCAATGGACGGGAATCAAGTCTCTGGACAAGATGCTTGGCGCGGTGGGTCTGGGATTGGTACTGGTGCTGACTGCTCTTGGGACGAGGATGGCAATCAAGTGGACCTGAGGCGGACCTGAGACGGACCTGAGAAGTCGGCGGCATGACTTAAGCGGGACGTCTCGGCCGCTGCTTTGCTGAGATGGACTTGATCACGAGTTGATTTGGTCGTGATTTATCAATCGGGATGTCCGCCTGTTTCAAAGCACTGGCCATGAGCGCCTTGACTGAGGGAGAGTCGAGAAGGTCGATATCCTTCAGGACGATGTGGCGAATCGTTTTCCCGCTGCCCTTGAGCAACTTCCGGGGATCGGGCAGCGTCGTGCCGTGCACAAAAAAGAGACTTACCCAGCGCGGATAGACTGCGATTGAGAAGATCGCCTCCGAAGTCCGTTCGCTTGGACCGAAGGCGATAGCGAGGGCGTTGTAATTATCGTAGACAAGCTCGATCGCACCTGGTAATCGAGTCCTCATCTTAGCGAGCGCGGCGTGCGTCTGTTTCGCAATCGCCGGAGTGAACTTCGCGATAAAGCCCGCGAGTTGCTCTTCTGGAGACATCATCTCGCTTCCGGTCCCCACAGGCCGGGAGTGTCACGATCGGATCGAGACGTCCCGGGACTATTCTTACCCACTCAACTAGTCTGACTGGCCGTCTACTTGTTGAGCATTGAAACACGGGCCGCCAAACGCCCGCCCTCATGGCAAGTCATACAGCTGATGCTTGTCTTCGCCGCCGACTCCGGGTTCTGTTTCCATTTCTTTGCCATCGTCTCGTAGGGGGTGCCAGGAAGGACTTCGATGATCTTGTCGACGTACTTCGCCATTTCTTCGGTGCGCCCTGTACGCTGCGATGATTGTGCAAGGCCTCCCAGCAGCTCGCCGCGGATGTGCACTGGCAGTTTGTCTACTGCTGGAGCCTGATGTTTCCAGAGTATCTGATAGGAGTTATATGCCTGCGACCACGCGGCAGCGCGATTCTCCACTGGAAGCTGGTCGGCAAAGAGCGAGAGACTGCCTCCAACGACTGCTGCGACGCCGTCACCTTCGGGAGCGAGCTTTTGCGCTTCTGCAAACTGATCGAGCGCCTGGGCATAGGTCTTCCGAAACTCATCAGTACGCTTGGCTTCGAGCGCACGGACAGCGCGGTAGAGTTGGGTTCCACCCTTCCACGCGAGGAGGTCGGAGCGAGCAGCGGGCCGCTGTTCGAGTAGCAATTGAATGTTCTTCTCAGCCCTCGCGAATCGGTCGAGATCGCCCTGGAGAAAGCCCGCGAAGACATCCTCACGCACCAGAGTGTGAATGGTTAGTCGGGCGTCCGAAAGCGGTGGCTCAGGCGATTGCGCAAGCACGATGGTTGCAAGACAAACTACGAGAAGGAGCCTGCTGATGGTGTTCATGTTCTGGTGTTACCTCCAAATTGACGGTTCAGCCCAGTGTTGCTGCTAGCTCTTTGGCGGTCGCAGCGTTTCTTTGAGCTTGATCATACTTTCCTGATAACGTTGATCAGTCCTTGTCGCGGGCGATCAAGTTGGCGAAATGACGAGAACGCGAAAGCATTTGAGCAAACTGACGAGCGCGGTCGAGAAACCTCGGCGGCGCGCAAGCCCGCGTCCGTCGCCAGTCGCGCCTTTAACATACGAGCGCAAAAGGTCAATAAGTTCCGTTCGGTTTGATTACGGCCGCAGCCAGCGCGGAGATAAGCGTTCCGATCACATTTGATTCGGCAAGCACCTGTTCTCTGCTTACTTTCCATCGGATGTGGGTTCGGCAAACGCGTGTGAAATGTATATCTTCCAGCTTCCATCCAGTTGCCGCTTAAAAACATCGACGCCGTTTTCCCGCTCAACAAGCTCTCCGGTCTCACCACGTTTTGTCACTCTCGCGGTCCAGATCAGCCGGACAGTCGCGAGGTCCCCCGCAACGAGGATTTCCTTGATATCCGGGGCGTCGTAAAGATATTTCCTCTCTGTATCCTTAACTACACGGGTCAATTGGCTGCACAGCGCTTCGTAGTTCTTGTCCGGCGCATTCTGGTAAATAATCAGTGAGTCAGGAGCAAAAAGACCGCAGACGGCGGCCCCATCACGTGCGGCGAAGTCCCGCGGCCACTTCTCCAGGACCGCTCGTATCTGAGCCGCTGCGTTCGTGTTCGCCTTCGAATCTGCGGTTGGTGGAGCAGCATTGCACCCAGTGATCGCAGCGGCGCTGGATCACGATACCGGTCAAGACCTGATTCCGAATCTCAATGCTCATCCTGCTGTGTATCCGC
>JBDTUW010000814.1:0-2675 GCA_040007555.1 Acidobacteriota bacterium
GTTTGCGGAGACTGGCGCCATCTCCCATTGCAGCGCGGATCGCGCGATATCGTCATCGGTGACGGGTGCTTCTCGATGGTGAAGTATCCGGACGAATACCGCGAACTCGCGCGCTCATTGCAGCACGTGCTTTCTCCATCAGGCACTTGCGCTTTTCGTTTTTTTCTCAGGCCAACGCCAGCAGTATCGATCGCTGACGTCGTTGCGGATCTGCGCGCCGGCCGGATCGGCAGCTTCCATGTCTTCAAGCGGCGTGCGGGCATTGCACTCCAGGAGAGCGTCGAGAAGGGTATCGCCGTCCGTACTATTTGGGAGTGGTGGGAGCAGAGCGGGATCAGTCCGGAAGAGTTAAGCGGATTGTACGGTTGGTCGCCAGACGTAGTAGCGACCATCGATTCCTATCGAGATGCGCCCGATGTGTTCACCTTTCCCTCATTCGATGAAGTGCGCATCGTGTTACGGGATCTACTGATGGAAGTAGACTGTTACTACGGTACCTATGAATTCGGCGCCTGGTCGCCCATCATTCAGTTCCATCCGAGGCCAACGACGTGAACGCCGCGAGGCGATTGATCGGTGAGATCCGAGTGACATGCGACGGCGGGGTGCAGCGTGTGACGGCCGAAGTGTCGGGAAACCCAGTCTGGTTTGAATCGTCGGCCGTCGATCTCGCACCATCGGTCGAGGCTTTCGCCACCGCATTTCTGATTCCATCGCTACATCAGGGAATCCAGTTGCAAGTCGATCAGGAGGTGGATCGCGAGTGGATGGAGAATATCGGCCGGTTGCTCCCGATTCTGACAAAGTGGTGGGAGTATCCAAGTCTCGCCCCGCTCGCGCCAGTGAAGGACCAACAAGGTTTATCCACGCGCCCTCAGACGGCCCTCTGTTTTACTGGTGGTGTCGATTCCTTTCATAGCTTACTCCGAGGAGGAATCAAACCTCGCCTGCTCGTCTATATCCATGGTTACGACATACCACTCGAGGATGAAACAAGGTTTGCGGCTCTCAAGGCTTCTTTCGATGTGGTGGCAGCGGCGGTGAATGCGCTCCCGATCCTGGTGCGCAGCAATCTTCGGCAGCATGTTTTCTTTAACGCCTGCGGATGGGAACGGACTCACGGCGCAGCGCTCGCCGCCGTTGGTCATCTACTCTCATCGGAGGTGAGTCATTTTGTCATTTCCTCGACTCTCGTCCGTTCCGACGAGCGTCCGTGGGGATCGCATTGTCTGACCGATCCTCTCTGGTCATCAGCTCGGTTACGCATTGAGCAATCTGGCGAGGACGTCTGGCGCCACGACAAGCTGCGCGCGATCATCGATGAACCTCTGGTACGCGAACACTTGCGCGTGTGTTGGGAGAATCGCCGGCCGACGGGTAACTGTTCGCATTGTGACAAATGCCTCTTCACCATGATTGTCCTCGCGCAAGCCAGGAAGGTGGATCGTTTCCCCGTTTTCGAGATCAATGATTGCCCCGCTGTCGGGCGCGAACTCGCCACGCGTATCAAGCGACTTCCTCGAACGGTCTATCTCAGAAGCTACGCCATACTGCTCAATGAAGGACTCGATCAAAACCTGTCGATAGCCATCAAGCGCCTGCTTGACCGCAGTAGTTCACGGCCATCAGGTCTGCAGCGCTTTCTTCCCTCTCGTTGGCGATCGCGAGCTGCATATCTCTGATCAGATAGTGACGGGACTTTTCCTCTCTGAAGATGCTATGAGATGGGTCGTTTCCGACAAAGCGTTCATCGCCTTGTCGGCGTCGCGGCGGTGATTATCATTCCCGCGATCCGATGATCGAACTTACTGACCTCGAACCAGGTCAGCGCCAGCTGGTTGAGTGTGGGGCATTTCACTTCCGGTTGATTGCGCTGATTTCGGAAGTCCGTAGAGGTTGTGGTGGGCAAGAAGAATGGCTCCTCAGGTAGGACTCGAACCTACAACCCCCCGGTTAACAGCCGGGTGCTCTGCCATTGAGCTACTGAGGAGCAAGCCGCTTGGAAGCGGACTGAGATAGATACTACAGACCTCGCGAGACTGTCAACCCAACGTCAATACCCGTAGTGAGGCGCATTCGCCAACACTAAAGGACGATCTCACGCGAAGCCGCGAAGGCGCGAAAGACGCGAAGAAGAATAACAATGGTTCGGCTGCTTTGGATCGCCCTTTCTCCTTCCTCTTCGCGTCTTTCGCGGCTTCGCGGCTTCGCGTGAGATCGTCCTTTTGATCTTCGCCGACAGTCTTTTTCGACGGATCAGTCAAAATGCCCTCGTTGACAAAGCCTCACCCAGGCTCAAGAATTGCCCAAGGGCCAGCTGCAATTGAGAACCGCGCCGGCAAACAACTCCCTTATGACCCTTTCAGTCAAAGCGAAGCTCGTCCCACTTGCCGTAGCGCTCCTCATAGCGGCATGTGCCCAACGCACCGAGAAGATTGCACCATCACAATCAATATCGCCCGCTCCAGGAAACACTCAGGCCGTCTTCAAGCTCAATGCGCCGCTCGGTCTCGACCTGGCCTCCGTCAGCTTCTTCGTCCCTGACGACAACCCCCTTACCGAACCCAAACTGAAACTCGGTAAGCGCCTTTTCTTTGACACGTTTCTCTCTGTGGACGCAACCGTCTCCTGCGCGTCCTGCCACCTCCCTGCCAAAGGGTTCGCCGATCCCAATC
>JBDTUW010000815.1:0-2673 GCA_040007555.1 Acidobacteriota bacterium
CATGTCGCACACCCGAACTCAACCTACTGAGCTTGAGTCGTGATGCCTGGCCTGCACGAACCCGTTCTCTGGCCCGGCTTTCGGATCAGGCCCGTCTGAGAGGATTGTGTGCGGGATGATCAAACTGACCCGACGCCTGATTTCGTGTTATGTTTTGCACTGAGATGCGGATTTTCCTGCAATCAATCATTTGAGGGCGAAGCGATGAAACTCGAAGGCACCTATGTCGTGCATTCCCCACGTGAGCATCTTTGGCGACTGATGATTGACCCGGATGTCCTGCGAAGAGTGGTTCCAGGATGTGAGGCGCTTGAAGCCCTGCCCGATGGCGCCTACAAGCTGACTCTCAAGGCCGGCGTCGGGTCGATTAAGGGTCTCTTCAACGGAACGATAAAGCTTGAAGACCTGTGTGAACCGGAACACTACAAGATGAACGTGGATGCCAGGGGAACGTCGGGCTTCGTCAAGGGAATTGGCACTCTCGACCTCGCTGAGCAGGGTGAGGACACCCTCGTCACCTACGCTGGAGACATTAATATTGGGGGTACTCTGGCAAGTGTCGGGCAGCGCATGGTGCAGTCGTCAGCCAAAATGATGACAGCGCAGTTCTTTACCGCAATCGAAGCCGAAGCAGCGGCTGCGGCGGTGGCGCGTCAGACAGCGAGCGCAGTCGTCCCCCCGAAACAGAGTTTTTTCGCAACACCCTGCGATGGCTCGCAGGGAGAATCCGACGCTACCTGAGCAGCCGCAGATAGGGAAGCCAACCGGACACCGCCTACTGCCACCAGGGTGTTGCGGGCCGATCTGCGGTGATTAGGAAGATAAGACAGATTCCATCCATGCACTACACAGATTCGAAGCTCTGGCGCACGGTTCTTCCGTTCAGTCTCCTTTTGCTCCTCCTGCTCGCCGGTGCAAACACAACCTTCGCCGAGAACGTGACACTGAGGGGGCACCTGAGTCCCTTTCCGGGACCGAACCGATACGCCGACGTCTGGGGCGAAGGCAATTATGCCTACCTCGCTTCCTACAACGGTACTGGCATCATGATCATAGACATTACGAATCCCGCGACGCCGGTATTGGCGGGCCACTACAATCCAACGTCCGCCGAGGGCGGGCGTTTTCAGGATGTAGTGGTGATCAAGGGGATCGGATATTTCGGCAGCGAAAGTGGAGGCGGTGTTCACATCGTCGATGTTCGCCAACCGGCAAGTCCGGTCCTGCTTAGTCAGATAGGCCCCTCAATAAACGGATTCTCGCTCGTGCACGAGCTCGCCGTGGCGGACGGATTGCTCTATGAGGCCGATTCACGTACCACGACCGTCAAGGTCTTTGACGTGACGAATCCGCGAGCGCCAGTCTTCGTGCGGAACATCGCGACCACGGACACACTTTTTATTCACGCGATCTCAGTCATCAATGGCCGGCTTTACACATCCGGCTGGAGTGGTCGAACTGATATCTGGAATATCGAGACGGTTCGAACGGAGCCTCCTGTGCTTCTCGGCGTGGTTGAGAGCGGCGATCGATCGCACAGCAATTGGGTGAGCAGCGACGGGCGGATCCTGGTCAGCGCTCGAGAAACCATCAATGGCGATGTGCGCGTTTTCGACATCTCCAATCCAGCTCTGCCGATTCTGAAGTCCGTGATCACGGCACAAAGTCTGGGGATCAATACTTTTTCAGCTCATAACCCGTATCTCGTAGGTAACCTCCTGTTCGTTTCCTGGTATCAAGCCGGAGTTCTTGTAATCGACATCAGCGATCCGTCAAATCCGAAGCGAGTTGGTTCGTTCGATACTTTCGATGAGGTAGCGATCACGGGTTATCAGGGAAACTGGGGAGTATTCCCCTTTCTCGGTCTGGATCGAGTCCTCCTCAGTGATCTTGATGGAGGGCTTTACATCGTCGATGCCATTGCGGCGACGCCACTCCCACGAACCGTTTCGGCAGCAAGCTTTGAGCCGGGCGCGATCGCGAGCCGCGCCATCGTAGCAGCCTTTGGGAGCGACCTGACTGCCACCACAGTCCTGGCAGCAGTTCTCCCCTTGCCGACTTCGCTTGGTTCGACGACTGTCAAGGTGGTGGACAGCCGAGGGAACCAGCGCCTGGCTCCCCTCTTCTTTGTTTCACCGGCGCAGATTAATTACCAGATACCGGGAGGTACTGCTGAAGGCCCAGCCGCGATTGTGATTCAGGGCAGTACCGGCAAAATCTCTACTGGCGTGACGATTGTCAGGGCAGCGACCCCGGCGATCTTCACCCGAACTCAGACCGGCTCCGGTGCGGCGGCGGCAATCGACGGGACGACGGCGGAGGAAGCACCCTTTAGCGCGACGAGCTCTACAGGGATGCCGAATATCATTGCGTTCTTTGGCACTGGACTTGGTGAGGACGCGACCGATGTCGATGGCAATTTCGCATCTGAGATTGAGGCGACGATCGATGGCCTGTCGGCGCAGACGTTCTACGCGGGCCGAGCACCGGGATTTGCGGGACTCAACCAATTCAACATCGGGCTCCTGGCCGGGATCACTTCGGGCACGCACTCCGTTGTGACAAAGAGGAACGGCATTGCGAGCAAGCCGGTGACGATACAGATACGGTAGGAAGTGGTCAGTTGTCAGTTGCCAGTTGTCAGTTGTCAGTTGTCAGTTGCCAGTTGTCAGT
>JBDTUW010000816.1:0-2667 GCA_040007555.1 Acidobacteriota bacterium
GTAGGAGGGATCCGTCAGTATCTCCTGATAACCCGTCATTGATGTGTTGAAGACGATTTCGCCCGTTCGTTGTCCCGCCGCGCCCCAGGCCCGGCCGCGAAAGGTTCGCCCATCTTCAAGCGCGAGGATAGCTTCCATCTTCATTTCAGTTCGTCCGTCCTCACTTGTGATGAAACATCACCGCAGCGCAAAAACCGCTCTCCGAAAAATAAAAGACTAACGCTCCTGCGTCAACTCTTCCGGACCAAGACTGCCACCTGGATCAGACCCGTCGCTCGCGCAGGAACTGCTCAGCGAGCCTCAGCCATTCCTGCTCGCGCCTGTATTTGTAGGCTGGCGCAGTCCGCACGGATTCGATGCATTCCGACATTTCAGCCTCGGCATCCACCGTTCGCCCGAGTGCAGAAAGAGCCTGACCCTTCCAATAATGACCTTCCGCATCGGATGGTCTTTCGGCGATGAAGCGATCCAGCATCCTGAGCGCATCCGGGTACTGCTTCGCCTCAAGGTAAGTTCGCGCTATCTCGCGCCAGATTTCGTGCTGGCTGTGGGTTGGGGCCTGCCTCACGACGGTTTCGAAGTGCGAAATCGACTCGGGGAGCCGACCGCGCTCACGCGCAATGCGGCCGAGTTGATAGTGCGCATCGATCTCCGTCTCGTCGATCTCAACCGCCCGCTTGAAGGAGGCTTCGGCCGCATCAAGTTCCCCTCTCTGCTGATAGAGGAGGCCGAGGTTGTAATGCGCCGATGAATCAGCTGGGTTGAGAGTGGCTGCTTCGAGATTCTGCTTGAATGCCTGTCGCGAACGCTGATTCTGTAGCAGATCAGCGATTCGATCACGTAACAGAAAAGCGATCAGAAGCAGAAGAAACGGCGATGCACAGACGAAGCTGAAAACCTGCGTCAGAATCGGCAGCCAGAAAAGCGAGAGAAATGACAGCAGCGCGACAAGTGCCGCGGCCGCCCACCCTGTATTGAAGATGGTCCGAAGAGCGATCGTCATCAGCGCGAAGAAGATCGGAAGCGGGATGACAATCAGCAGGACGAAAAAGCCGACGAGCTGCCCTACGGGTAGATGGGAACCTTGCCAACTGATGATCGACGCCGGTAGAAGCGTGACCAGCAGCGAAACCGCAACCGCTGACAGAGCTGAGGCCGCAGTGGACCCAAAATTCTCACGTAGCGCTCGCCCCGCGGTCAGGCGCCGCTCGAAGAGGTTTGCGACCACGATCGCAAACGGAACATAGATGACCGTCGTGAAGAGCACCAATAGGAGCCCGGTGCTCATCGCCGCCGGCAGTTGACTCACCCAGCTGCCTGCGAGACCTGGCCCGGAGCCGCCCATGACGCCTGCCTTGAAGCCGGCGCTCTGGGCGTAAAATGCCAGCGCACTGATGACGAGGATGTAAAGGGTCCCGATCACCCAGGCAGCCAGAGCCGCGTAACCCAGCGAGGCTCGCTGGCTGATCTGCCGAATTGCATGGCTCGGCTCCCAGAGGAGGAGCAGGAGAAGACGAAAGTATGTTTGCATCTGCCTTGGAAACACAGGAAAGCGCGGAGAGCCGAAGCCATCCGCGCTTGCCTCACTCGCAACAAAACCTGAACTGAAGCCTGCACCTCAATCGAGCGGACCAATATGCTCGAAGGGCACAAAGGGGTAATATCTGAAGATTGCCTGCCCGTAGATGTATTTCTCAGGAACCAAACCGACGTCCCTGCTACGACTGTCGCTGCTATTACGTCGATTGTCGCCGAGAACGAAGTAGTGATGTCGTTTGATCTGTTCCGGACCGTAGTCGGATGTGTCACCGAGTGCGTCGGGCGAGAGATAGGCCTCATCGACGAGCGCTCCATTAATAAAGACGCGCCCACCCTCGATCTGAACCGTTTCACCCGGCAGACCAACCACTCGTTTGATGTATGACTTGGATGGGTCCTCAGGGTAGAGCAGAACCACGATATCGCCGCGTCTAATTGGATCCTGAGCACCAAACCATTCGCGCAGGGGGTAGATGAATTTGTTAACAAAGATGCGGTCCCGGTCAAAGAGCGTGGGTTTCATGCTCTCGCCTTCGACCCTCACGGGTTGAACGACAAAGACGACAATCAGAACGGCGATGACGATGGCGAAGAAGATGTCCCGAAGGAGGGATCTCGTTTCCATCCAGACACCGCCCGAAGTTGGCGTCTCCCCGTTGCGCGAAACCAGATCCTCGATGATCTGAATATCTCGATCATCATCGGCGGCGATTCCCTGGTATTTGTTCTCTTTTCTTGTCAATCCCATGCCAACCAAGCCCATGCCAACCAAGCCCATGCCAAACAAGCTCATCCCAACTACGCGCGAAGGTCATTAAAAAACGACCGATTCCTAAATCCATTTGAGCGTGTCCGCGTCGCTCAAGGCCAAAACTGAAGATAGTATCGCCATTCAGCTTTGTCAACGCGGACAAGAGGACGCGTGTGGGCCGCGGGATCGGTCTGATTCTGCGCCTGGATCTGGGATTTTTGGATTTGTGGAACCGATGGCAGGCACAAATGGTCGCCCGGCACCGGAAATCCAGAACCCCGCTTACCCTCAGCGCCCTTAGTGAGTGATCTTCCCCTCGAGCGATGTGTCGATCGTGGCTCCCTGGCCAATCCCGAAGAGGAACGACTGCATATTCT
>JBDTUW010000817.1:0-2667 GCA_040007555.1 Acidobacteriota bacterium
TGACTCGGCGTAAACAGCGCCTGAGAGATGACTATGGAGGTCGGCGCCCTTTGGCATTTTCTTGAGGAAAGCCAGCATCTGCGGAGGGAACTTGCGAATCGATTCAAAATAGCGTGTCGTCGCCAGTTCTGGGGTTTTGCTGGAGCCCTTGCGAGGTTTTTGTGCCTGCGCAGTCGTGAGACCGAAGGCTAACGGGTGTGACTGGACTCCACGACCACCGCTCGACCTTGCGGTCTTCCTTTTCTCCGGTGCAAATGAAAGAAGCTGTTATCGGTCATCGTCGTCAAGTTCGACCGCCATTGGCGCAAAGACCGACCGTTTTACGCGCGGGTAAGGCACGTGTTTTCCTCTCACCTGTCGCCAGACAATGCGATTGAGCGTTTCAGTAGGCGCTGCGTCCGGCACATCAAAACGCATCTTCATGGAAGCAATCGCATCAAGCCGCGCCTGCCCTTTCAATGAAGTCAACGACGGGTTCAATTCAAACAAGGATTGTTTCGGTTCGACGGCCTGGTAAGACGCCAAGTCAGGCGTATTCGTGAAGCTCGCGCGCATGTCGTTCGCAATCAAATCAAAGAGAGAAAGCGTAGGTAGCCCGAGGATCAGTTCAATCGTTTTGAGGATGCTCTGTTGCGCATAGAAGGTTGAATCGATGTGACCGCGTCGTGTGTAAGGGCTGATGGCAAGTGCGACGGTACGGTGCCCGTCCACGTGGTCGACGCCATTTTGCGCGTCATCTTCGACGACAAAGATGGCCATCTTTTTCCAGAAGGATGATTTCGATAAAGCCTCTACAATTTGCCCCAGAGCGAGGTCATTGTCGGCGACCATGGCCTTTGGCGTATGCCTTCCGGGAGTTGTCCCATTCGTGTGATTGCTTGGCAATTGCAGCAGGACGAGGTTTGGCATTTTGCCCTCGCCTTCCCATTTCTTTACGTCTTTGGCAAAGATCTGGGCGCGCACCACATCGGGAATGGTGAGCGAATAACTGGGATAGTTTTTGGCGAGAATGTTATTGAGCGGTTTGATCGGAGCTGTAACATTCCATTCGTGGCTGAAATCTTCGCCCGCTTTCCAACGCTCAAATAACTTCACGCGCGGCTGCATCTCTCCGGCATTCATGTGCCCGGCGAACTCTCCATAAATCCGCACCGACCTTTTCATTTTCAATGCCGCATCCCAAATAAAGCCACCGTCGCTGTAGGCAATCGGATCAGAGCCGTCATACGGATAGCTGCGCCCCGCATAACCGGGCCAGAGGCAATATGAAACTTCGTTCGCCTGTGTTACCCATTGGTGACCTTCGGCGCTATTGCCGCTACTGGCATAAAAATTGTCGAGCAGCACAAATTGATCAGCAAGGCGATGTTGATTGGGCGTTACATCTTCACCGAACATGACCAGCGACGGATCGCCATTCCCTTTGGCGATGTCGCCAAGCACCTGATCGTAAGTGCGATTCTCCTTGATGATGTAGACGACATGCTCGATCAACGACGGGTCGCCTGCACGCGCGGGAATCGCGACTGCAGTAGGCCGCGTGGTTGTGCGAACCGCGGCGCTGGCCGGTTTTGCCAGATGGTTGTTTTCCCAGACGGCTGCGGTGAAGCTGTTGAGTTGCGCTTCGTCAGGAATGGGCACGACGCTGACGCTGCCGCGATAGCTGTGCACATAGCGTTTAGCTGGGGCTTCGCGCCAACCTGAACCGGGGCCGAGCAGCGTGCCGATGGCGAGTTGTTTGCCATCCGGGCTTAGCGCCAACGCATTCGGATACCAACCCGTCGGGATGTAGCCCGCCACAGACATGGTTTTGGTTTCAAGCACCGCAACGGCATTCAACCCTCCGCAGGCAGCGAATAACGTCTCGCCGTCCAGACTCAATGCCAGGGCGGTTGGCGCAAAACCTTTCGTGTCCTGACTGGAGAGTGTGCGGGTTTGAACCACTTTGTTGCTCGTTGTGTCAATCGCGGAGATCGAGTCCTTATTGCTGTTGGCGACGTAAAGGCGATTGCGCTTTTCGTCCCAGACGATGGCGGTCGGATGCAACTCAACGGCGATGGTATGGGTCACCCTCATCGTTGTTAGATCAATGCGTGTGACGGTTCCCGTGGCAGCGATGCCGCGTTCATCGACCACCACTTGATCAGCATTCGCCTGAAATCCCGTCGGCGCAGTCAAATCACCGGGCTTGGGCACGCGTCCGCCCCAATTGGTAACAAACGCGACTGCGCCATCCGCACTGATCGCGGCACCAAACGGGGCGATGCCGACATTCGGGCGGCCCACCAATTTGCCGCTGTTGAGGTCGATCACGGCAAGCTGGTTGTTGTAGATCAACGGCACAACAGCGAGGCGTTGCCCTCTAGCATTGGGCTTTTGCGCGAGCGCGGGCGCACCCGTAATAAAATGCCCGATGCCCTCGATGATGCTGCGAGCACCTGATTCATTAACCGCCAGCAAGCGTGCCCCGCCGGTCAATTCGATGAAGGTTTCCGTGCCGTCAGGATGGACTACGGGTGAAGCCTGCCGCCCGATGGCATTGCCGCCTTCTCTTTCAGGTAAGGCAGCGCTCACCAACACCTGCCTGCCGAGAGCATCGAAGAGCAAGCCTTGCAAGCCCGGAGCCTCTTTGAGGGCGATGCGTTGCGAGACGCTGTTGACCTTCCA
>JBDTUW010000818.1:0-2666 GCA_040007555.1 Acidobacteriota bacterium
GTCGGTACGTTCGAAAACAGCACGCGCCCGATCAATTGTCGCGTACCCTGGAAATCCCCGAAAAAGAAGGTGCGTTCTTTCTTAATCGCCCGCCCAGGGCAAGTCCATATTGATTGCGACGGAAAACCGGTTTGTTCGGGTTGTCTGCGGTTGCGGGGGCGAATAGGTTGCGTGCATTGAAGGCTTCATTGCGCAGGAACTCAAAGACAGTGCCGTGCAGTTCATTCGTGCCAGCTTTGGTGGTCAGATTAACCACGCCACCATTGAAGCGCCCGAACTCCGCCGGAGGTGAATTGACCTCCACTTTGAATTCCTGAATCGCATCTATCACCGGGTTAAAGGCAGCTTGACCCGGCTCCGGCTGTAAGGCGGAAATACCATCGTAAAGGAACTCGTTGACACGTGGCCGACCGCCATTCAGACGTGGCAGCGACGACCCGGCTATGGTGGGCGGGGGCGCGGCCACACCCGGCACGAGGGTAATCAGCGAGAAAAAGTTGCGCCCATTCAACGGAAGGTCAACGATGCGTCGGTTTGGGATGACCTGTCCCAGGCTTCCGCTCTCGGTTCTGAGCAGCGAAGCGTCAGCACTGACGAGGAACTCCTCGTTCACATTGCCTACAGTCAGCGCTATATCTACACGAATCCGCTCACCCGTGGTCAGCCTTAGGCCTCCACGCACGACACGCTGGAAGTTCGGCGCGCTCACCGAGACCGTGTAAATGCCGGGTCGCAGATTTGTCACAGTGAAAACTCCGCCCTTCCCAGTTGTCGCGGTGACTGCCTCACGCGTATCTATCTGCATGACCGTGACAGTCGCGCGCTCGACAGGCGCTCCGGTTGCATCTTGCACTTCGCCGGTGAGTTCAGCCTGGCCAGCTTGGGCCAACGTCTGAAGCGAGGAGATACTTAGGGAAATACAAAACAGCAGAGCGGCAAAGGTGCAGCGTGCCAGCCGTTGATGCATAAAGCTCCTTTCCAGCTAAGGGAGGCCCAGCCGTTTTCCCGCGATATCCTATCGGCCACTCGTCCACGGGCCTCAGGCCTTTTGTCGCCAGGAAGGCGCGGTGACTCGGGGCTTGAGTAGGATGCTCTTCAGGCTCTAATCAGCATCACTTCTGTCGCCTTAATCAGCGCGTAAGTCGCAACGCCCTTTTTGAGCTTCAGTTCTTTGCAGGCGTCGCTTGTGATAATCGAGGTGACGAACTGTCCGCAGATATCAATCGTGACCTGCGCCAGTAGGCCGGAATACTTCACGTTCGTGATGATGCCGAGCAGCTTGTTCCGTCCGCTAATCTCTTTGAGGCCAGCGGTAGTTTTAGGATTCAAGGCGGCCATCTTCCGCCTTCCAGAAATCCGCTCGATCTCACTTTGGGGAATCCTGTGATGTCCACCCACAGTTCTCGTAGAGTGGATCTTTTTCTTGTAAATCCAGAGCTTGATCGTCTGGTAGCTAACACCCAGCAACTTCGCAGCATCGCGCAACCCAACCTGTTCCATAAGCTTCTCCTATACTTTTATCGAATACATCTGGTCAAACCGATGGAGTCCACGTTAGTCGATTTTAGTCGAATTATCAAAGGAAAAAGCTGCTTTCCGCCCCGGAGGGCCGTGCGCTGGGATAAATCGTCCCCTGGTTAAGTTGAATCCGGTTGCCACTGATCTGCTCAATCCGCCTGGCGATGCCGTATCCATGAAGAGGCCCGAGCGTGCTTGGGGTTTAAGAACGATCAGGTTGAGCGTACCGGGCGGGCCCCATCCTCTTGTGTTCCATAAGACTCCTGTTGCTGTTCAAGGGGAGTCCAGGCGAGCTCCCGTAGGTAGTCAACATTAGAAGGCGGGAATTCCACCGACGGTGTAAGAGTGAAGTCAGGTGTCAAGAATTGAAGCATGAGGTTTCAGAACTGGGTGCCTGATGTCAGAAGCCGGGAAACTAAATCAGAGGGCGGAAAGACAACGATAATCGCGCAAGGCCGCTAAAACGAAATCCGACACTTGTTGAGCATCAGAGTTCCCAGTGCAGAGGGCCGGCAACTGACGATCTGAAACGCAGCCTCACATCAGAGAATGAACGCAGCGGAGGCTGGTCTATTCTGGTTCCCGATCCGGGAGGGAGGCGATCAATGCGGGACGACGTTATGCGGGTTCTTTGAGAGGATGGGGTAGGCGGGCGAGATGACACCTATATGGCGCATTATGATTTACGACAGACGAGTATCAGCTAAGTCAGTTGCGACCATGACATGTTCGCCTCAAGGACGATGGTGCTCTAGGAAGGATCAATGCGCCCGGATGACGCGCGCGTCATTCCGGGCGCACCTCGATTATTCCTCTCTCACCGGCTTTGGTTTCGCAACGACTGAGTACTCCTTGACGGCAAAGTCAGCGGGTACCTCGAAAAGTACTCGGTCGGGCTCGCTACGGTTGATGTTCGTCAAACGATAGATCGTTTCGCCGCTGCGTGGGTCGCTGTGTTTGGTAAGGACCAGCACCTGCAGTTCGGGCGAATACCAGTCTTCAGAGACGATGTTGATGGGCAGGTCATTGCCGATTGAATTGGCTGGAATTGTCATCGTCCTGCGCACCCCTTCGCATCTCACGCCTTCAATCACCTGGTCGCCGAGGGATTCTGTCTTCGCCGACCTTTTCCAGACTGTCACCTCATC
>JBDTUW010000819.1:0-2664 GCA_040007555.1 Acidobacteriota bacterium
CGTCACCCGACCCGAAGGTGAACGGTAATCGGTCGTTGATCAGCAACCGCACGACGTTCTCATGTTCGATGAGGACGCCCTTCGGCCGGCCGGTCGAGCCCGAGGTGTAAATGCAGTAAGCAAGATCGTGCGTTGTCCCATCGGAATGCGGTTCACTCGCAGGCATACCCGCGATCTCATTGCTCGCTTCATCGAGCAGCACCATCTCGCCTTCAAA
The DNA here is from genome assembly GCA_040007555.1 of Acidobacteriota bacterium. Taxonomy (GTDB): domain Bacteria; phylum Acidobacteriota; class Blastocatellia; order RBC074; family RBC074; genus JANNRD01. The sequence goes on from JBDTUW010000819.1 coordinate 218, forward strand.
ACCCGGCATCGTCTTCGCAATCGCGGCAGTACTCACGAGGTGCTCGACACCGGAATCCTCAATCATGAAACGAAGTCTGTCCGGTGGATGCGACGGATCGAGAGGAAGGTAGGCGGCTCCTGCTTTCAGCACGCCAAGCATGGAGACGATCATCTCGATCGATCGCTCCAGGCAAAGAGCGACCAGAGTCTGGCGGACAACTCCCCGGCTCTTGAGGAAATGGGCAAGTTGATTCGCGCGCGTATCCAGTTCGCGATAGCTGATCGACTCGCCGCCGCAAGTCACTGCGGTTGCTTGAGGGCTCCTGGCGACCTGCTCGGCAAACAGCTCATGAATCGTGCGGTCGGTTGGATAGGAGGCGGCGGTGTTATTCCATTCGCTGACCTGCTGCTTCTCCTCTGCCTTGTTTAACAGGATGATGTCATCGACCGGGATCGAGGAATCATCTGCAACGGCGTTGAGAACTATCTTAAAATGCCGCACCAACTGTTCGATCGAGAATGCATCGAAGAAATCTCGGTTATAAACGAGCGTCCCTTCGATTCCGTCCACCGTCTCGTACAACCCGAGGTTGAGATCGTACTTGCCATGACCAAGATTCGTCCTGATCACTTTCGCCGTCGCGCTCCCAAAGGCGAGGGTCGCAGCGCTATCCTTTTCCCTGAACTGGAAAAGCACATCGAAGAGCGCCGTTCGGCTCATATCCTTTTCGGGATTGAGCTCGCGGACCAGCAGATCAAAGGGCAGTGATCGATGTCGAGAGCCTTGCTCACACGTCCTCGTCACACGTTCAAGAACTGCACCGAAGCTCGGGTTCCCTCCAAGATCGCTCCGCAATGCGAGCAGGTTGGCAATCGGGCCAACCGTCCCGCGCAGTTCATTCCGTTTGCGCCCTGTATCGCTCACACCAACAACAATCTCGCCCTGACAGGCATAGCGATGAAGGACTACCTTGAAAGCCGCGAGTAGCACTCCGTCAACCGACGTTTTCCCTCTCTCGCTCAAACTCGACAGCCGAGCTGAGAGATCCGAGTCGATAGTCAGCGTTTGTCGCCCAGCGGTATAAGTATGAACGGGTGGTCGCGGCCGATCGACGGGAAGTTCCAGTGGTTGAAGTCTGCCCTGAAGCTGAGTTCTCCAATACATGAGGAGAGACTCGAACGATTCCTTCGAGAGCTGTCTCTCTCCACTTGCTACCTGACTGTACTGCACGGGCACATTCGCAGCTGCCGGAGACCGGCTGTTGATGAGATCGGTATAGGCGGCCCCTACCTCGGTCGCGATGACTCCAAGCGATTCCTCATCGGCAAGGATGTGATGAATCGTCAGCACCAGAATTGACTCGCTGCGAGATATTGAGAAGAGCTTTGCCCGAAGCGGTGGATCGCCTTCAAGACGAAATGGTCGCTCTACTTCAGCGATCGCCGCGCGGACTCCCTCATCGAGGGTTTCGATCCTTTTCAGGGGTTCCACATCGAGCTTGAGATGGGACTGCGCTACGATCGTCTGAAACGCGCGATCGTCATCGCTGCCGATTCTAGTGCGCAGCACTTCATGACGCGAAATGACAAGATTGATGCTGCGCTCGAGCAGCGCGACATCGACCGCCCCTTCAAGATGCAGGATCAACGGAAGATTGTGGTAAACGGGGCTGGATGGATAGACGGTTCCTGTTTCGAACCGATCGATGAACCACATCCTCTCCTGATGATAAGAGAGCGGTTCTGCAACTCTGCCATCGCCGACGGAAGGTAACGGCGGCGGAGCTATCGGCTCATCCGTCTCGAGATCAGCAAGCAGCGCATCTGGTGAGGCCACCACGCTCCGCAACAGCCTTTGATATCGTTGACTGAAACGTTCGATCGTCGATGCATCAAAGAGTTCCGATTTGTAGGTGAGCAGCCCTTTGAGCACGTCTCCGCTCTCTTCCATCGAGAGGGTCAGATCGCAGCGAACGACATTGACGTCCATCTGCAGCGTCGTTTCTCGCAGCCCCGCCATCTCCAACTTGCCCATCGGCGCGTTCTGCATGATGAACATCACCTGGAAAAGCGCTGAGTAACTGAGACTGCGCTCCGGTTGCAGCTCCGCGACTAGTCTCTCGAAAGGAAGATCCTGATGAGCATATGCCTCGAGTGCCGCCTGTCGCACTTTGGCCAGAAGCTCCTGGAACGTTATCTCACGAGTCACCTGAGTGCGCATGAGAAGCGTATTGACGAAGAAACCGATGAGCGACTCGACATCACTCAGATTGCGATTTGCGATAGGCGAGCCAACAACGATATCCCGCTCTCCGCTGTAGCGCGAGAGCAACGCCATGAACGCTGCCAGCAGTGTCATGTAAACGGTCGCGCCATTTTGCTCGCTAAGCTTCTTCACTCCGCGCGCAAGCTCAGCGTCAATTGAAAAATGCTTCATCGACCCGCGAAAACCCTGGATGGGCGGGC
>JBDTUW010000820.1:0-2663 GCA_040007555.1 Acidobacteriota bacterium
TGCCGCAGGTCGGGCAGCGCGTCCGGATAATCGGCGAGATAGGCGAGGACCGCCCGGCAGTAGGAGAGGCTTTCGCGCAATCTACGGGCGGCAGCCTCTACGGTACCCCAAACAATTTGGTCGCGCTGGCGGCTGAAGCTCTACCGCCAGCTGGCGGTGACGCGCCGCATAACAACATGCAGCCGTACCTGACGTTACACTTCTGCATCGCGCTGCAAGGCGTCTTCCCGCCGCGCACCTAGGAACCGGCCAGGTTGTTGTGCGCAGGATAGTGAATGAATGAGCGGGCAGGGACACCGTTGATTTCTGACCGACCTTGCTCGCTCACTTACATCGCGGCTCTCACAAGCTGGCTCGTTTCGGATTCTTCACCGGGGAAGCGACCGGCTCTCCCCGTCCCTATTGCGGGGATTTCCGCCCCCGATGGTCCTTTGCATCCATTCCTGGCTTCGATATACTCTCCCCTTGTCGGTCGCCTCACCGGCTTTCAGTGCTACCCAATCACCCACGCCCCAAATCTTCGGGAGGTAAGGCATGTTTGTGCGCCGGCTCGTCCTGTCCCTGCTGGCTGCAACCTTTATTGTTACGGGTCTGTACGGGGCTTCCGAGATACCCACAGTTGTTACCGTCTCCGCCGCCAGTTTTGAGGCCACGTCTGTCGCGCCTGATGCTATCGCTGCGACCTTTGGTGCCCAACTCGCTACCGGCACCGCCAGCGGAGGCGATACCGATCCACTTGCCCCAGGCGTTCAACTCCCAACCGAACTTCTCGGCGCGAGACTCGAAGTAAATGGCCGCCCCGCACAACTCCTCTTCGTCTCACCCGCCCAAATCAACTTTGTCGTGCCGACTCAAACCGAGACGGGCATCGCTACCGTGATCGTTTTCAACGGCGTGTCTTCTGTTGCCAATGGCACCGTCAGCGCCGTGCCCATCAGCTCCGGCGTCTTTACCGCCAATAGCGACGGTCAGGGTGTCGCCGCTGCACTCGCATTTAGAGTTCGCGCGGATTCTTCGACACAATATGACCCCGTAGCCGTCTTCGACCCCAATACCAATCGCTTCGTCACCACACCAGTAGACCTTGGCCCCGAAGGCGAACGGGTCTTTCTCGTGATCTTCGCCAGCGGTCTACGGCATGCAAGTGATCCCAATGGCGATGGCAATCTCAACGAGACAGTTCGGGTGCTGCTGGGCGGCGAGGAGCTCGTACCTACATTTGCCGGCAAGCAGGGAGATTTCGTCGGCCTCGATCAGATCAACGTTGAACTGCCGAGGAGCCTCATCGGGCGTGGTGATCTGAGCTTTGCGATCGCCATCGATGGCGCGGCTGCGTCCAATCCGGCACAGATCGCAATTGGTGGTGAGTCAGGAACGGGAGGTCCGCTGGTCTCTGGTTTCAACGTCAGCCCCGCACTCGCAGGGCAAACCGTGACCATCACCGGCAGCGGTTTTTCAACGAGCCCGGAAGGGAACGTTGTACGTATCAATGGCGTCGAGGCAACGGTCACGAGCGCCTCCCCGAATGAGCTGATCATCGTCATCCCATTTGGCGCTGCTTCCGGCAATGTCAGCGTACGTACGCCGATGGGCGAGGGCCTGAGTGGTGGACCGCTGCTCGTTCGCACCTCGATCAGCGGGTTTATCGAGAATACCTCGCGGGAGCCTCTGAGCGGTGTGCTGGTCAAGCTGGTAGGCAGCAGCATCACGGCGCAGACGACGCCCGAAGGCTCCTTTGTGCTCCCTGATGTTCCGATCGGAACACAGTACGTTGAGGTTGACGGCGAATCGCTCCCGACGACGCCGCCTTATCCGAAGGTGACGCTCAAGACGATCGCGTTTGCCAATCGGGACAATCAATTCGCGCGCCCCGTTTCTCTGCAGCAATCAAATGGCGGGAGCGGCAGTATCGGGTCAGGTGGCACATTGGCCGAAACCGATGGACCGGGCCCAGGTACAAACTTGCTTCGCAGCCCAAATCAACTGCAGGACCAATTGTCCAATCAATTGCAGCCGGCATTGCCGATCCCGATCAATGCGGGTGGTTTTACGCTTCTGCTTCCGGCCAACATCTCCGCCGTATTTCCAGGCGGCGCCACGAGCGGGACTATCTTCCTCACGCCGCTGACAGGTGGCCGTGCGCCAGTCGATCTTCCGCTCGGCGTCTTCAGTTCGAGCATCGTCCAGATCACGCCGTTTGATGTGGTGCTGACTCCCGGAGCGAAGCTTACTTTTCCAAATACCGATGGGCTGCCAGCGAACTCACCGGCGAGGCTATACCGCTACGATTCACTTGAGGGCAGGTTTGTCGAGGAGCCTGCCGGGGCTACGGTTTCCGCTGATGGTCAGCGTGTCGAGACCCCGGTCAACGCTATCAAGAAGACGAGCTATTACTTTGTGGCAGTTTCGGGTCTGACTTCGACTGTCAGCGGCAGAGTGGTCGAGAGCGATGGCGTAACTCCCGTGCGGCGCGCGTTGGTCTCGCTGCGCGGGCAGGAAACGTTTACGGATGGAAATGGCGGCTACCTTCTGAGGTATGTGCCGGTGAAGAATGGCGAATCGATCGCGGTCGAGGCGAGCTACCAGCGTCCCGATGGCCGGATCGACAAGGCGACGAGCGTGCCTGTGGTGGCCATAGCCAATGGGACAACCAAGGTGCCGGA
>JBDTUW010000821.1:0-2659 GCA_040007555.1 Acidobacteriota bacterium
GCTCGTGATCGAGATTGGGTTCATGCGCGTGCGACTCATTGCATCTTCAATACGATGCGCGCGTCGCAAGCAGTCGCGCCGTCCCGTGAGACGATCAGCGGATTGATGTCCAGCTCGACGAGTTCGTCCCGCATGTTCATCATCAGCCCATCCTCGCCGCCGATAGCCAGCAACGCGGAAATCAGTGCAGGTTCCGACAGAGGAGGCTTGCCACGCGCTCCCCGCAGCATGGGCAGCGAACGAAGCTGTTCCACCATCTCCCGCGCATCCTGTTCATCTATCGGGCATACCGAGAAGCACGCATCCGACATAACCTCGACATAGATCCCCCCGGTACCCAGCATCAGGCAAGGCCCGAATCTCTCGTCCATGATGCCACCGATCATGAGCTCATGGCCAGCCGACGCCATCTCTTCTATCAGAACACCGACTAACGCCAGGCCTTTGTCGCGGGCTCCGGCAATCAAGCTTTCGACTGCGGGTTGCAATGCAGCAGGATCGCGCAAGCCGAGGATCACCCCGCCAATGTCGCTCTTGTGCACCGCGTCCGGGCTGACGATCTTGATCGCAAGAGGAAATTCCAGGCCTGACTCACTGACCCTCATCAACGCCTCCTCCGCGGTCCGGACAACCACGCCACGTGGCGAAGCAATAGCGTACTTTCGCAGAAGGCACTTGCCCGAAGGCTCATCAAGGATGCGCGTCAATATCATTTGGGTCCCCAGCTTCGACACAAGTTGCCTGGCCTGGTGGGCACGTATCCGGGCGGATCGGCCTGGCGGACCTGTCTCAAGTTTCCAGAATCACCACGACCTGCCCATCCTCCACCGGATCGCCCTCACTGACAGAGATTTCGACCACCGTCCCGCCGTCTTCGCTGGACACCGGGATCTCCATCTTCATGGACTCGACCAGCACGATGGGTTCGTCGGGCTCCGCCCTGGAGCCAACGGGCAAAAGTATCTTCCAGACCTTCCCGGTGACTTCGGTCTTCACTTCAATGCGCGCCATGGTTGGCCCTCCTGTTCTCTCGTTTCGGACGTGTTCTTGACGGCAAAAATGCGATGCGGGCATGCCAACCCAGTGGGGTTCAGTTGAATTATTACACCAGATAAATCGATAATGTCGACAATCTTACAAAACAATTGCATGGGAACAGACATTGACACGCAATAAGCGGGACGCTTTGATGCGGCCCTGCAAGGATGGTAGGCGCACGCCAGTGTGCCATCCCGAAATTTTCTAGCCCTGGTTTTTGCGAGCTAGTACGGCGTCACCAGAACGCGGATACGTCGATGAAAGCGTTTCAAAAACACTCATTTGGTTGCCGACCCATCCTCCTGGATGGCACTCTGTTCGTACGCAATTGTGGCAAGCGCGGTACGCATTTCGTTCATCGCATCCGTCCCCACTAGTTGTTCGTAGTCGTCTTCAACTTGCGAGATTACCGCATGCATGCGTGTCAGGTACTTGAGTCCAGATTCCGTAAATTTGATCAACTGAGCTCGTCCATCCACCTCGTCGCCTTCGCGAAATAGCAGCCCTTCTTCTTCAAGCTCCTTGACCATGCGCGCTACGGCTTGCTTGCTGACGCCAATGCGCCTGGCCAAGTCGGTACTGCGAGTGCCTTCAATATCAATGTATGGCAGCAACCGACCTCTCGCCTGAACGGCAAGGTCGCCATCGATGTGCATTATCTGAGCCAGTCGGCTCAAAAAGTCCCGGCGAGCCAATAGCAAAAGCCTTCCGATTCCATATCGGCGAGACGCCTGCAATGACTTGAGTTGCGCCTTCGTGACCATGCGCGCAAATATAGCACCAGGGCTTTGTCGCATCTGGTCATTTCGCCGAGGTGGTTAACATTGTTGACTAATTGGACCGTTTGATTTAGAGTGACATTTCCAGTTCATTTGGACGCGAAATTTTCGAATTTGCCCAACAGTGGCGACAAAAGATGAAGCCGTTCGTATTTGCGCTTGAGTCTTATCTGGCCGCATGTGTTTTCGCCGCGCTCTCGGTATTTGCTGCTCAGCCGACGATTGCGCAGGGTCGCTACCCAAGTCAGCCTATTAAAATCGCCGTGCCGTATGCGCCTGGTGGCAGTACAGGTCTGATTGCTCGCCAATCCACTGAGCAGCCAAGCCGCGTGGGGCAAACGGTACTTGTGGATATCAAGCCAGGTGGCGGGACAAACATTGGTGCCGAATCTGTAGCTCAATCCAAGGCCGACGGGGACACCCTGCTATTTGCTAACAATAACCAAGTGCTGAATCCAATTTTTGGTCCGGTTTCGGCTTTCGACTCAAGCGCACTGACACCGATAAGCTTGGTTTCGCGAGTTGCGTTCATCACTGCCACCAACCCCAAGACGCCTTTCAATACAGGTGCAGAACTCTTGGCCGCCGCCAAAGCAGCACTTGCTGAGTTCACGAGCAATTAGTCAATTCGAAACCAAGCGAGTCGTCATGCCATTTGAAGAAGAGTTGTCGGAGTTCCAATTACGTGCAGCCAAAGCATTGGCTATGGGAGGTGAACGCAAGCTAGCCGAACGCAAGGCTCAGGGCGTTCTCAATGCCCGTGAACGCATCAATCACCTTGCCGATACGGGCACGTTTCTGGAATCGGGTCTGTTTGCAGTTTCAAAGCGGCCAGAGGCTCG
>JBDTUW010000822.1:0-2656 GCA_040007555.1 Acidobacteriota bacterium
CAGTTGCCAGTTGTCAGTTGTCAGTTGTCAGTTGCCAGTTGTCAGTTGTCAGTTGTCAGTAGCCAGTTGTCCGTTTTCAAGCGAGTCACTTGAGAACTGGCAACTGACAACTGGCAACTGCCCAGCTAGACACCTGTAGCGGCTCCCGTCATAATCCTCGCCTGAATGAGTGTCAACGCTGGTCATGAGATCGAAGTCAAACTCAAGCGCGAGGTCATCGCTCCCTTCCAACGACTGGGAGTTACGCTCGAGCTCACGGAACCGCGTCACTTTGAGGAGAACATTCTCTTTGATACGCCCGACAATCAGCTGCAATCACGTCTTGGCGTCTTGAGAGTCCGGATTGTTGAGGGGAACGGCGTCCTTACCTACAAGGCGCCCCCGTTGCCCGGCGATGCTGCTTCAGAGTTCAAGAAACGCATTGAAATAGAGACCTCGATCGGCGAGCCACAGCAATTAATCGCCATCCTCACTCGACTTGGCTATCTCCAGTGGTTTACCTATCAGAAGTATCGTACTGTCTATCGGGGACACCTGCCGTCAGGCCGTTCGCTGTGGATCATGAACGATGAGACCCCGATTGGAACTTTTGTTGAACTCGAGGGTGAGGAGCCGGTCATCCGGGAGGCGGTCGAGATGCTGGGGGTGACCCCGGATGAGTACATTCTCCTGAGCTACATCGCCCTCCAGGCTGAACATTGTCAGAGGCAGGGGCGGCAGTTTGAGGACATGGTCTTCGCATGACGCCTCAACCGACGTCTTTTCCGGGAGCAATGTTGTCTTCGGAGTTTCAATGCGAGCAATGATTCTGGCTGCGGGCTTTGGCACGCGGCTCTGGCCTCTGACGATCGGGCGGACCAAACCCGCGATTCCATTTCTCAACCGGCCGCTGATTGCTTACACCCTTGATTATCTTCGTGACTCCGGGATCGACGAGGTAATTATCAACCTTCATCACGAGCCTGCTTCCGTTCGGGAGCAGATCGGAGAGGGGAACCAGTCCGGGGTTCATGTCCGCTATTCCGTCGAAGAGCCGGTGATCCTTGGCACCTCCGGTGCGCTCGACAATGTCCGTGATCTTCTGTCTGAGGGGCCATTTGTGGTCATCAACGGCAAGATCATTACGGGGATCGATCTTCAGGCTGCAATTGCGGGCCATCTCGCGAGCAAGGCAATGGCCACGCTCGTCCTGCTGCCCAATCCCTCTCACGACCGCTTCACCGAGGTCGAGATCGAGCCTTCCGGGCAGATCGCGCACTTTGCTGGCTTCCCCGATCCGCGCGCAGTCGGCTCGCGAAGCGTACCGCTCATGTTTACCGGAATTCAGATATTTGATCCGTCGATTTTTAGGTACATTCCGCGGGGAGTGTTCTCCGACTCGGTGCGTGATGTTTACCCAGCGGCAATGGCCAATGGCGAAAGGATAATGGCGCATGTCGGCACCGGCGAATGGTACGAGTTGAGCACCCTCGAGCGATATCTGACCGTCAGCTTGCGGTTTTTAGAACGCGAGGGTCGGGATTGGATTGCAGGTGCCGGTTGCAGTATCGATCCGGAGGCGAACATCGAAAGGTCCATCCTCTGGCAACACGTCACTGTTGAGCGGGGAGCGGAGCTGATCGAGTGCGTGGTCGCTGATGACGTGATCATACCCGCAGAATCGCGATTCGAGCGTTCCGTCATCGTCCCGGCGACGATTGCGGCGCGAGTTGGGCGGCCGGAGAAGGCGCGTTCTGGAGAGGTCAGAGGAGAGAACCTTGTCGTCCCATTTTGAGGATGCTACCATTCCGAGGCTTGCCCCCAGCAATGGCATTCTATGAGTGAATTGAGCGAAAAGCGCGTGCGTCGTTATGCCGCGCGGCATTTCTCCGTAACGCCGCGAGCTATCAGGCTCGAGGCGCTAACCCCAGATGCTTCAACCCGCAAGTACTACCGCATCCGGGTCGAACAGAATCCCGAGACGCTGATCGTCAGTCTCTATCCAGCCCCGTTTAACCCTCAGGACAACAGCTATCTCGATGTCACGCGTCTTTTTGAGCGGGCCGGTCTCCCAGTGCCTAAAGTCATCGCGGTTGCGGGAACCGATGGAATAGTCCTGCAGGAGGACCTTGGAGACCGCAGCCTCGCACGCTGGATTGAGGAGGCCCAGAGTCAGGAGGAGATCGACGAGATGCTCAATCGTGCCATCGATCTCATAGCGCGAATTCAGGCTGTTTCGTCATTGGCAGAAGAAACCGGTTCAGTGGCGGGTCGTCTTGCCTTCGATACGGATAAGCTCTCGTGGGAGCTCAACTACTTCTTTGACCATTTCTTCGGCAGCCTCCGTCACCACGAGTTCAAACCAGGGCAGGCAGAGGCAATCAAGCAGGATCTGGATGAGATCGCACTTGAGCTCGCTGCCCGCCCTCGCGTGCTGTGTCATCGCGATTACCACGCGATGAATCTGATGGTTGACAGCCAGAATGAACTTCGAATCATCGATCACCAGGACGCGCGGATGGGTCCGGCAACCTATGACCTGGTCCCGCTCCTGGTCGAGCGTCGGCTCGAGCCGGCCGACGAGGCCTGGGTCGAGAGCCATCGGGATTACTTTCTCAACGCGCGCGCGACGCAGGGGCTTCCACCGATCGACAGGGCCGATCTGGTTCACGAATTC
>JBDTUW010000823.1:0-2651 GCA_040007555.1 Acidobacteriota bacterium
GTAGTACCGCCTTTAGGCGGAATGTCTCGATATCCGAGATTCCGCCTAAGGCGGTACTACGAACGCCGACCCCTGACTTCTGACCCCTTTTCCCTAATAGCTCTTGGGTGAGCCCAGGACACGTTCAGCGACGATGCCGCGACCAGGCTGTCGTCCATCGGCAACACGGAGAGGTTTCAATGAGAACGATACTTGCAAGAAGTTTATTGATGGCGGCGTTAACGCTCAGCCTTTGTGTCACCGGCGTTGCGCAAGTCAAGATAACAGACTTTTCCGGCGTCTGGTTGCTGGACAAGAGCAAGACCTCGGACCTGCAACCAACTGTCGAGAGCTATACCCTAACCGTCGCTCAGGACGCAGAGCGCCTCACTGTCGAGACCGCCTTAAAGGGTGAGGTTGGCATGCGCGGTGCTTCCGGCGCGAGCGGCCGTCGAGGTGGCGGTGGACTTCCCGGTGGCGGGAACGGGAGCGGACTTCCAGGTAGCGTGGGCGTGGGCGGCGGTGGCGGTGGCGGCATCCCCAGTGGAGACGGTGCAGGCGGCGGTACCGGCGCCCCGGGTGGTGGACTCGGCGGTGGCGGTGGCGGTGGATTCCCCGCAGGTGGCTCAAGTGGCGGATTCAGCATTCCGCGAGACCTGGTGATGGCGATGGCGTTGCGGATGTCCGTACCCAAAGCAACCTACACGCTCGATGGTATCGAGACCGTGGTTCAGATGGCAGGACGCGACCGCGGCGATGGGCAACCGGCTCCGTCAGCGGGCAGCATCGCTTTCAAGGCGAGTTGGAAGAAGAGCGGTAAGGCTCTCGAACTCCAAACCGCGCGTAAGGTGAAAACCCCGGAAGGCGAGCGTACCACGACGAGCAAAGACCGATGGGAGCTTTCAGAGGATGGCAAGACCCTCACCGTCAAACGCATCATGGAGTCGTCAATGGGCGCCAGCGAGGCGAAGCTGGTGTTCACCAAACAGTGAAGCGGGAAGGCCTAACGCGACAGTCACGGCAGACAAGCGTGGACGTGACTCTGCATTCTAGACTCTGCGACGATAAACCACGGGATGCAGCGTCACAACTCCCGGCGCTTCTTCTTCTCTGCAATATAGCGCGCGCTCCGCACCGCCAGCGCCGCGATCGTCAGCGTCGGATTCTTTTCCGAGAAAGTTGTAAAACAACTGCCATCCACCACGAAGAGGTTCTTGATTTCGTGCGACTGGCAATACGAATTCAAGACTGACGTCCGAGGGTCCTTTCCCATGCGGCAGGTTCCCACTTCATGGCTGGCGAAACCGCCCGGCTTCTCGTCAACATTGATCGTCAGCTCGACTCCGCACGTATCCAGCACCTCAAGTATGCTTGCGCTCATATCCTTATATAGCTTGAGGTCATTCTCGCCCCAATTGAACTGGACAATTGGAATCGGGATTCCAAGCTTGTCTACCTTCTTCGGATCAACCGTCACCCGATTGTCCGCACGGTGCTCCACCTTGCCCCACGCACCAATCTGAAACATTGCAGGTTGCAGTTCGCGTACGCGGTCTTTGTAGCCCGAGCCGAACCCCGTCACCGATTTCGAATGGTGCGGCCATCGCCAGTTCGCGTAATTCATCTGCATCCCCCAGCCACCGATGTAGTCTCGCTTTCCGCGCTCATGATTGAAGCGGGGAATATAGGCGTGGTCGGTCGCACCGTCACCGGTGAAGGTGTCCTTGCCGATGAGATCCTTGAGATAGCCGGTGGCGCCCGTATTGATGTGGCCGCTCAGATACCGCCCAACCAGGTCATTAGAGTTAGCCAGTCCGTTCGGATACTTTGCAGAAGCAGAATTGAGCAGCAATCGAGGCGATTCGATCGTGGCGCAGCAGACTACGACGACCCGCGCATATATCTCTTCCTCCTGACCTGTCAGGCGATTGACGATCGACACACCTGAGACAAGCCCTTCCTTATCCACCAGAATCTTCCTCGCCGGAGAGTTCAAGCGCAGCGTGAGCCTACCCGTCGCCATCGCTTCTGGAATGACCGTCACATCGCTCGACCAGACCGCGCGCACATCGCACACGTCCATGCAGTGCCCGCAGTAGTGACAGGCGCCGCGGCCCTTCTGACCCTTCAGCAGCACTGCCTTACGTACGGGAATCAGCTTGATCCCGAGCTTCGAGAGCTTCTGCCGTGCGATCGTTTCGGAACATCGCAATCGCGGCGACTCGGCAACGAAATCGCCGTCGGGCAGTTGCGGAAGATTCTCGCGCGTGCCAAAGACATGCATCTTGCGTTCGACCTCGCTGTAGAAAGGCGCCAATTCTTCGTAGCCAAGCGGCCAATCCTCTTCGATGCCGTGCAGCGAGCGCTCGCGGAAATCGTCCGGGGAGAATCGCAAACAGACTGCATTCCAGTGGAACGTGCGCCCCCCGAGCGTGCGAATGCGGTCTACCGAGATCCTGTCGCCACGATACTCGATGGCGTTCCCGATGTTGTCCCCGTAAAGCGAAGATTGTTTGAAGAGCCCCATCCCGCGCTTCGGAAGATCATAGGGCCAGTCGTGAATGTACAAATCTTCCAGCCGTCCCTTGCTTCCGGCTTCGATCAGGATCGTGTCCGCCCCCGCAGTCGTCAGCTCCTTGACCATGAATCCGCCGCCGGCACCTGAGCCGATG
>JBDTUW010000824.1:0-2641 GCA_040007555.1 Acidobacteriota bacterium
AGGACAGATAATATCGAATGCAACCGATTGGTTTCCGGCTGCATGATTGAGAGCCGCACTTAGCGGCGATCCTGCCAGGCTGGAGAAAAGCTGCGAAAAGAGGATGACTCGTGCCAGGATGGATCTGGCGACCAGGCGACGTTTCATAACCCGCACTTCCTTTCGTTACTGGAAGTGTGTTCGCGGAGATTGTCCCGTCGTTGCCGCTTCTCACTTCCGTTGCTTTCACCTACATCTGACAATTCGGAGCGAAACATTTGGAAGATATTTGTGAGACAGCTTTTCGACCTCACGGATACGCTCGTCCCTGAAAAGGATTAACGCAGAGCCACGGTGAAACAGAGAGGCGCAGAGAGGTCTCCCCTCCCTGCGCCTCTCTGTTTTCGCCGTGTAATCCTCTTCAGCGCCAGTCGCCCTGCAGGATGAATGCCCCCCAGCGATACGGAATGGCGTTTGGCTCCGCCTTCCACATAGCTATCTGGGCCGCTCGCAGCGCAGCAGCAGGACGCATGCCATCATTGAGCATCCGTTTGTAGAAGAGCTTCATCAGGTTTGCCGTGGCTTGATCGTTCACTTTCCACAAGCTGGCAACCACGCGAGGCGCGCCGGCATACATGAATCCGCGCGTCAATCCGATTAAGCCCTCGCCGCTGATTTCCTGTCCGAGCGCGGTCTGACAACCGCTTAACACAACAAGGTCGGCATTGAGCTTCAGATTGTAGATTTCGTGAAGGCGGAGAAAGCCATTGCGTGGCTGACCGTACTCATCCACCAAAGACAAGACCAGGCCGGAGAGGGCGGGAGTTTTGTTATTGAGCAGACCATGCGTGGCGAAATGCAGAATGCGGTACTCACCAAGTTTCCCGCTCAGCACGAGCTGCCTGTCAGCCGCAAAATCCAACGCCTGGAGTCGCTCCGACAGCGGCAACAATCCTGTGATCGCTTCAGCTTCCTGGCGGCTGAAATGCAGTCGCCTGAAACTCTGGACGCCGGACTCCGCAGCCGATCTTTCAACATCTCTGACAGATGCCGCGATCGGTGAATCATGACGTGCATCTCTGTTCGGGCCCGAGTTGTTCCTGGTGAGGGTATTGAGTCTCACTCGCTCATCCTCACTGTTAAAGACCGGATCAGCGAGCACGGCCAGTGCGTGAGGAGCAGCAGGGCGCCCTGCCCTGATCTTCCGAAGCGTTACCAGCACTGAGGCCGAAGGTAGGGTGACAATCTCGTGATTCGCGATGAGCGGGACATAGGATTGCGGCTTGCCAATTGCGGACCGCGGATTCTTCACTGCGCCCGCGGCGGAGTTGCTCCGACTGTCCGGCTCGGGAAGAACGCCAAAGGGTATGAACTGCAGCAGGCCGTCACCGATAACCAGCAAGCGCTTGTTGCCGAGCTTTCCGGCTACCGGGCCAAGGAGCATCTGACTCAGGTCCTTCGCGGCCTGATCGAATTCAGCTTTCAGCTGCGTCTGCCGGGCGTGTCTCGCTTTGAGGGTTTCACCGTCAGGAGGTTGGTTCTGAGACGCGAGCAGTCCCTGAACGCGCCGCACAGCGTGGTCGATCTTGCTCGTCTCAGGAAGTCGATGACTGCTGATCGAATCGGCGGTGACCAACCACAGATAGCTGGTTTCAACGCCCAGGAGATACTCAAGTAGAATAGTTTCGTTGTCGAGCAATTGCCGCTGGATTTCACGCGGACTAAGAGGGGCAGGCATTTTCAGCGCTGCATACTGAGGGTGGCTGGCGCGGATTTCTGCGTCAAGCAGCAGCTTCTGCCGGAGGAGTTCGTCCATTTCTCTTTCCAGCGGAGCCCGTTTCTCGGGTTGACTGCGATTTGGCGATTGCGCGCGGCGGCTTTCAACGGATTCGAGTTTCAGTTGAAGTTCCTTGAGCCCGTCGAGATATCCGGCATCAATTCCCCGAGTCAACTCGATTCTGGATTCGGACAGCACCTCGAGCAGGGTGCGGAGGCGGTAGCTCTCGCTGGCCTGCAGGGCGAGAGTATCAAGACCCGCTGCCGGGTCCTGTTGATGACGCGCCATGAACACGTGAACCTGGTTCTTGTACACCATTGTCATCCACGGTTGTGACAGAACGCGATGTTCCGGGCTGGAAATTTCCGTACGAATCCGGTCTGCAATTGCGACGGCCTGATCAATGTCTCTGCGCGCCGATTCGACTTGATCCAGCTTCAGATGCACCTCTGCCAGGCCGGAAAGTACTCTGACTTCCATTCCTCTGTCACCGCTCTCACGGGTGAGAGGCAGCGCCTGTTGATACCATTCCAACGCTCGTTGAAATTCCTCGGCTGACCGTGAGATCTGCCCCCGGCGGAGGTGGATCAGTCCGATGTTGTTGAGGAGACTGGCATCTGTCGCCAGATACTGCCCCCTCACTCTATCGCCCAACGATGCCTTGAGAAACTCGAGCGATTTCTCCAAGTCGCGCTTTTGATAATGGATAAGCCCAAGGTTGCTTAGAGTTCTTGATTCCTCGACGCGGTTGCCGATCTCGCGCCAGTACCGCAAAGCGCGTTCATAGCAAGCGAGCGCCTGGTCAGAATCCTGCAGGTGATAATACTCAACGCCCAGGTTGTTGAGTGTCTGGGCGGCGCCGTAACGGTTGCCGGTCTTTTCCGC
>JBDTUW010000825.1:0-2636 GCA_040007555.1 Acidobacteriota bacterium
CTGACAAAGTCATTTGCCCCGACGATGACCGCCGGCGCTCCACGATCCATGAGGTAGTAGTAGACCATCAAAAGGTCGAGACGGTTGGTCAGTCCCAAGCGGACATTCGCATAGAATGAATTCAGGCGGGCGTAGTAGAGCGACTTGCCAGAAACACGCGTGGTGACATTGTTGATGACGGTCGTATAGAGGATGTTGCCAGTCGCCGAGAGGTCGTGGTAGTCATATCCGGCGTCAACCCAGATGCGTGGCTTCGGCTCCCAGTTGACAGCCACAGTGTAGCTTCTGGAGTTTGAATCATTCTCCACCTGAGGCGTTGGGTTGGTGCGGTCAAGCGACGTGAATGTTCCCGAAATGCCAATCTTGTCTGTCGCGTGAACCTGTGCGCGTACTCGGAAACGGGTGTAATCGAGCGGGTTGATCCGGACAAAAGAATTGTTGCTTTGGCCATGCTCGACGTCAAACATAAAACTTGTTTTCTTGGTGGGGCGGAAACGCGCTCCGCCGTTGAACGCATGCGTCCCAATTGATTCCTCTTCGTCGGTGATCGTCGGGTTGGACGCGGAGACAGGGCTTGTCGCCGTAAAATACCTGCTCGCGATCCCGACGTCCCGCTGCATCGCGCGCCATCCCAGATTTGCACTGAACTTTCGGCCCCAGTTCATGCCCAGATCGAGACTATTTGTATACGATTTGAGGGCAGTGATGTACCCCGTCGCCTGGACTCGGGACGTTGAGGTGGTCTGACCGCCGGTGGCCGGCTGCCTTACCGTTGTCGTCAGAATGTCCGTATCGCCAGCGATCCTGAATGAGGTGTAGCTAAAGGTGTTGTTCAGCGTCAGATGGTCGCTGATATCGTAACTCACACCCAGATCAAGCTTGCTGCTCGGTCTGGTGATGATCGCGCCGTCGCCGGGAAGGCTGATAGTGTTTGCAACCAGAGTCACTCCGTTATTGTCACGGCCGCTCGCGACTTCGTAGTAGGCAGCCTTCATATATTCATCATCGTGCAGCCCCCGCAGGACGATGTGCACCTTGTCCGCGATCGTTCCGCGGACACTTGCCCGAGCGACGAGCGATCGCGATCGCTGTGGCGTCAATCGCTCGAGCGCGGTGATCCTGCCCTGATCGGCTGGGGCGAACCCCAGGTCTGCGCCTGAGGTGATGCGCGGGTCATTGCGAAAGTTGCGATACAAACCTTCGACGTTGAAGTCCCACTTCCGATAGCTGGCGTCGAGCCCGGCCCGATAGTCGTTGGCAGCCCACCGCGCGTCACCATCGATCTGGAAAATGTCACGCTGAAAGCTGTACGTAGGAGTGTAGCGGCCCTTGGCCATGCTGCGACCATAGCCCGCGTAGACCTTTACCGCGCGCTGCGGAAAGACCTTCAGGTTAAAGTCTGAGACCTGTTGGCGGAGATCATATTCACGGAGGCCAAGGGCGAAATTCGGACCCAAAGACCGGTAGTAGTTAAAGCGACGCACAGTGCTGTCAAAGCGATACCATGTGGCCTTCTCCATGCGCAGCGCAAAGTGCTGGCTTTGATCTCCTCCGGCGTTGTTGACATCCGCGTGCAGAAAATCAAAGAGCAATCCCGTTCCCGGTTGCGCACGCATATCGAGCGCCGATTCCAGCACTCGGAAGCCGTCCCGAACATTGACGTCGGACAAATAGCGGTCCTTACTCCCATCTGTATCAACGAATCGGTAGCCGAGCTCAAGGGAGCTGGTCGTCGAGTACGGGCCCCACGTTCCGCCGGTTTCGGTCTTGGTTGCCTTGTTCTCCTTAGGCTTGGTGACAACGGCCTTGGCACGCTCAAGTTCGCTCTCAGGCTCCCGCGACTGTTGGCTCGTCTCGGCCTTCTCGACGCTTTGTGCGTAACTGAGTGAGCTCAGGCACATGACAATCGCCCCGACGAGAGTGGCGAACGCGCGGGATAGAACAATCATCCCAGAGTGCAGTCCTTTTTCCGTCATCTGCCTCGCCCCCTTTTATCGGAAGAATCGATCTTTGTTCGATCCGTGGATATCGATGTGGCAAACCGTGCAGTTCTGATAGCGCGGTTGTGTGAGGTCGTGTGAATTTGGAGTTTGTGTCCCAAGCCCCGCTCCGTCGCCGGCTAACTCTGGTGTATTGGAATGGCACTCAATACAGAGGAACCTCACCAGGTTTCGTGTCAGGAGTTTCGGATTGGTGGATCCGTGCGGCGTGTGACAGGACTGGCAGCCTTCGACCTTGATCGGCGCGTGCTCGAAGACAAATGGACCTTGCTTGTCGGCGTGGCATTTGACGCACGTCGTATCGCCATTGACCGAGTTGCGGAGAGACTTGCCCATAAAGCCACCGTGCTGGTTGTGGCAATCGGAGCACTTCATTCCACCCTCCGGCACTTTGTGATGGAACGGCTTCGCGAATGAGGACTTCTGTTCTGTGTGACACTGGTAGCAGAGGTTTGGCTCCGTGGCACGCAGAAGAAACTCAGTTCGCTTCGGCTCGTGAGATGAATGACAATCCAGACAGGATAGGCCGTGCCTCGAATGCTCGCTGCGACGAAAATTGAATCGCTCCTCGGATCGGCCCTGCGAGCCCTCGTGACACTTGAGACAGGTAGCCGAAGCCTCCGCGGCCCCGATCTC
>JBDTUW010000826.1:0-2634 GCA_040007555.1 Acidobacteriota bacterium
GCAATGCGGCTCGACGAGGCCGCCAAGGTGCTTGGCGCCGAGGTCGGCTTCTATTGGGAAGAGACCCTTTCTGGTCGATCCCAGGAAGGAACCTACGCCCTTGAAACGAGCTTGATCGTCAAATGTAACTGAGCGCGCCGCCAGGGTTGAAGAGCGGCGCCGGCGAACAAGTCGCTGCACCCGACGGCGGCCGCATCACGGTTTTTCGCGACATCACGTCTCACCAGCGGTCGCCGCGGGTGAGCTTGTGCGTTCGGCTTGGTTCCTTGCATGACAAACGCAATCCAGACCCGAGATATCGTCCGCAGCTATCTCGACCGCCATACGAGTGAGCTCGACGCCGCGCTGCGTCATGTGTTGGCGGAGCCCATCACCCTGGAGCCGGGTCGTTGCATCCAATTTGAAGTTGATCCCTGGTATTACGGCATTCATTTGTGTGCCACGGAGGAAATCGTCATGGGTGACGATTGGCTTCTGGGGGAATTACTCCAGAACCTATCGGATGAAGTTCTGGAAAAAGTTCTTGAGGTGGTCACCGAATTGCTGATAAACTGGCTCGCAGACGCATGGGAACGCGTCGGCGGCCCACAGCGATATCGACCGGCATTTGCCTTCCTTCACGGCTATCGAGAACAGTTCGATTTAGAACAGCGTCGCTGGTTGTCTGAGTCAGCCGGGTAGGTCAGGTCGGTACTCCGCCCTGACGAATGGAGTGGGAAGCGGGCCACGCTCCGCCGGCATTACCAGGCAACGCAGGCAAATGGCTTGCCGTGTGGTGCCGATATCAAATTTGAGAACGGGTAGTAGTTGATCTATCGCTCAATGTCAGGTTTCCGCTAGATTGCTCGCCGAGCGGAATTTCCACTGAATTTGAGAGGGGCAGGGATGCCAAGATTAGAGCACAAGTTTCATGTGACGTTGACGGCCGAGGTGCGGGCGGAGTTGGAGACGATTACGCGGAAGACTTCGGAGGGAGCGGCCAAACTGCGACGGGCGAAGATTCTGTTGATGGCTGACGCGGAGCATGCGGACGGCGGTTACACGGACGGTGAAATCGCCGAGGAGGTTGGGCTGTGCGAGCGGCAGGTCGTGCGGGTTCGCCAGAAGTTCGTAAAGTCGGGCGTGCAACCCACGCTCCGGCGGGCCGCGCGCAGCGATACCGGTATTCCCAAGGTGATCGACGGTCGGGCCGAAGCGCAACTCATCACCATTGCCTGCAGCACTCCGCCCACGGGTCGCGATCACTGGACGTTGCAACTGCTATGCGATGAGTTGAAGCGTCACAAGGTCGTGAAATCGGTCTGTCCCGAGACGGTCCGCAAGACGCTAAAAAAAACAAACTTCGTCCTTGGGCCACGGAGCGCTTCTGCATCGCCGAGAAAGACCGGGCACGCTTCGTTGAGCGGATGGAAGAAGTCCTCGACGTCTACCAAGAAACGTATGACGCGAAGCGCCCGCTGATCTGCATGGACGAAGCGTCGCGGCAGGTGCTCAGTGACTTGACGCCGCCGCTGCCGATGAAACCCGGAGCGTCGAAACGCGTCGATGACAAATATGAACGCCACGAAGTTCGTTCGCTGTTCATGTTCTACGATCCGATTCTTGGCTGGCGACGGGTCGGTTGTCGCGAGAGCCGCACCCGCACCGATTGGGCTCTCGAAGTGCAGCAGTTGCTGGAGGTCGACTATCCGGCCGCCGAGTTGGTGACGCTGGTCTCCGACAATCTCAACACGCACGACCTGGCAAGTCTCTACTTCACATTCGATGCCGAGACCGCGCGACGTCTGGCGCGCCGTGTGCGAATGATTCACACGCCAAAAAACGGCAGCTGGCTGAACATGGCCGAGATGGAACTGAGCCTGCTCTCACGCCAATGTCTGGGCGAGCGACGCTTCGCCACGGCGGCGGCAATGGACACCGAGATCGCTGCGTGGCAAGCCGATCGCAACGCGCGTCACTGCGGAACCAACTGGCGCTTCACGACTCCCGACGCCAGAATCAAATTGAAATCGCTCTATCCGGTGCCTGACATTGATCGATAGATGGACTACTACCGAACTCTGCCTGATCATGCCCGCCATTACCGGGTGGCAGGCGTTGATTCGTCATTGTCAGAAACGTCGTTATCGCCCGTCCGGTACACGGGATTGTTCGTCGCGGCGATTGGCTCGCAGCGCCGCGCCGGCAGCGACAGAATCTCGTGACCGCTTTGCCCTTGGCGCTCGCGCACATCGGCAGCGATGCGATGGATGTCGTTGTTGAACTTGGCGGCGAGACGCCGTTTGGTTGCGAGGATTTCGTCATTTGGATCAGGAGTCATCTTCGGTTGCCTTCAGTTGCTCTGGGGTGCAGATGACGGGAGGAATGAATCCAAGGATGTAGCGCAGGCTCCTGTATTTAGACCGGAGACATGGCTGCCTGCCCTACAAAACTGCTCCCTTGTTGACGGGAGAGGCCATAAAGAGGTTAGTGGGTCTTCCGACCACGAGCCAGCGACTCAACGACCGTTCCAACCAACGCGACCAAGACGAAGCCGATCAACCAACCGCCGATGCCGACGCCAATGTTCCCCCACCAAGGAAGTGCCCACCTCGAAGTACACACACCGATCGCGAGACCGGCGAACGCACCCGG
>JBDTUW010000827.1:0-2629 GCA_040007555.1 Acidobacteriota bacterium
ACATGCAGGGCCTGAATACGACGGCGGTCCACGCGCACGGAGCGCTTTATGGTGTCTACGGTACACTCGGGCTGGGGCTGACACTCTTCTGCCTGCGTGCCATGAAACCGGATTTGATCTGGAAGGAAAGGCTGATTAAGTTTGCGTTCTGGGCGATCAACATCGGGATGCTGATGGAGATTGTCCTGAGTCTGCTGCCGATTGGTTTGCTGCAGACGTATCAATCGGTCTCCGTTGGCTACTGGTCCGCTCGCAGCTCCGAATTCATGCAGACCGGTCTGATGCAGTCTCTGCGATGGACGCGGATGGTTGGCGATACGGTTTTCGCCATAGGGGCGATTGCTTTTGTCTACTTCACACTTGACCTGATCTTTAGAGTGCGGCGGACACGAGGGGGCGTCGTGACGGCGTTGCCTGAAATAGCCTGACGTTGTAGTGGCTGGGTTACCAGGATGATCACCACGAGGTGGGTGCTCGTGAGAAGCACTGTGTTCTATTACAGCCCGTCACCGATGGTCACGGCTGAACAGTGTCGCCACGATCTTCGAGTACGAGGTGGACTGACGGGAACAGCTGCTCCACACTCTGGAGATGGAAGTCGCTCGGTACGGGGACGCCTTGGGGAATCTTCGACATGCTTCTTCGAATATGGTATCCATACGGTTGGGCGGGAATGGCTCTCGAAAGCGTGAATCGACAAGGGCAGTCGCGCTTGCATGGACGTCTTAGAATAGGAAGTGTGGTGCGTCTGCGCCGCTATTCGGACGTACGCCGGTTCGCCTCGAGCGACGGGTTTACGTGTGCGGGTGAACGTATATAAGGGAGGAGTGTCATGAAAACAAGCAGCCTGAATCAGATAGTGGTAGCTCTTGTCGTCGGCGCGCTGTCGCTGGTCGGAGCGAGTGCACCGGCTCACGCACAGCGAAAATCGCGGCCGGACCATAAACAGCCGGAAGACCAGGACAAGGGAAAGCAGAAGAAGGATCAAAAGATTCAAAAGCCGCTGGCGCAGCAACAACAGCAGCAGCAGCTGAAGGACAAGCAGCAGCAAAAGACCCAGAAACACGAACAACAGGAGCAACTGCAGGTCAAGCCGGAGCAGGACCTCAAGAAGAAGCAGCAACAACAACAGGGGCAGCAGGTCAAGCAGGAGCAAGACCTCAAGAAGCAGCACCAGGAACAGCAGGGGCAACAGGTCAAGCAGGAGCAAGACCTCAAGAAGCACCAGGAACAGCAGGGGCAGCAAGTCAAGCAGGGGCAAGACTCTAAGAAGCATCCGCAACAACAGGAGGCCAAGAAGGAGCAAGACGGCAAGAGGCAACAGCAACACCAAGAGCATATCTATCAGCAGGCTCACAGGCAGCAGCGCCTTTCACGGGAAGAACAGGAAAAGCTCATCAGTCGGCAGCGAGAACGACTGGAGCAGTACCGTGAACATCTAAAGCAGCAGCAGCGTCTCATAGGACAGGAGACAGCAGAGCTTGAGAAAAAGAACCGTAAGGCGCAGCGCCGTTTTGAGCAATTGTATTTCCAGCGCCTCCGTCAGCAGCAACTGAGTCTGCGAAGTGCCGGTTATAACTACGATCGCGATCCGCACTTCTACACGCCTCCGAGCTGGCGATACTCTCGTGGCGGGACGTACTACGTGACGAATGAGTACGGGAGAGGTTTGTTACGACAGGCTGTGAACTATGGTTATGAGGAGGGCTTCCTCGCTGGGCAGGCAGACCGGCAGGATCACTGGGGCTCCAACTACGAAGGCTCCTACGCTTATCGCGATGCCAACTACGGCTATGGCGGCTACTATCTGGAGCGGGACGACTACAACTTCTACTTCCGCGAGGGCTTCCGTCGCGGCTACGAAGATGGCTACAGCAGCCGCTATCAACATGGCCGTTTCTTCAATGGCAGGTACACCATGCTGGGCACCGCTTTGGGTGCAATCCTCACGTTCGAGCCGCTTCGCTAAGAAAGCCGTCGCCAATGTAGCAATGTCTTTCAGTCGAGGTGAGTATTGTCTTGTGGCCAGCAATGGATTTTCGGCGCTCTTAGAAAAGACAGTCGTCGTAGAATTGGGCGCTTCCGGGGTTCTGGTGGCTCGCCAGTTATCGCGATTGCTTGGTCGCCGAACGCGACACTCGTGATCGGGCATTCTTGCCCGGCGACGTGACTGCTCTTGTCCCCGAAGTACGCAACTTGAACTTGAACGCCCGCTGCTCTTTTCGGAGTAATTCAGCAAGCGGTGGCCTACCTTGGGGACACCACCCGACGCGCCGAAGGTGCGGCGATCATAAAGCCCAGCAACTGTGTTGAATTGTCAACACTCAAGTGCGCGATTCGGGTTCCAAGGTTGGTTGTGTTTGACCATTGCATTGAGAATTAAAGCCGGGTTGTTTCAGTAACATTCGCGCGCCATAGCGCAAGTCTTGAATAAGTGATTCCAGCCTGGGCCACTGCCAGACTTCACGGCTGCGTTCTTCAATCAGCATCACATTCCCGAATTCCCGGCGAGCTTGTCGCGCGGCCTCTTTCCGCGAAAGGCCGCCTTCCATCAGGTCGTCGATCTTTTCTTCAAGGTGCTCCTGTATCGACTCATGAAGGTCGTCAAAGCGTTTGCGACGCGACCGGA
>JBDTUW010000828.1:0-2620 GCA_040007555.1 Acidobacteriota bacterium
TGGATGTCTCAACGACTCGTCTTGCCCGTAGCAGGGCCTGTGAGAACCGCCTTTTTTGGAAGGATGAAGAACAATGGCAATCAGCGCAGCTCTCTTACCCGAGTTTGATCACGAAATGGCCAACACGCGCAAAACACTCGAGCGCGTGCCGGACGATAAATTTGAGTGGCGGCCACATGCAAAATCAGCTGCCATGGGCGGACTTGCGACGCACCTCGCCAACCTGCCGAGCTGGGCCGCCCTGGCGGTCACTTCGGATTCCTTTGATATCGCGCCAGACGGGCAGCAATTCCGGGTTCCACCCGCGGCAACACAGAGCGAGTTGCTTGAGATATTTGACAAGAATGTCGCGACCGCGCGTTCAAGCATTGCCGACGCCAGCGATGAGGAACTACTCAAACCGTGGTCCCTTCTGTCAAATGGAAGAACGGTGATGACGCTGCCGCGCATCGCGGTTGTTCGTGGCTTTGTGCTGAATCATTCGATCCACCATCGAGCGCAGTTGGGAGTTTATCTGCGCCTCAACGATCTGCCGGTACCATCCCTTTATGGGCCCTCGGCAGATGAAGGCGCGTTCTAGTCTGCATACGAACAAATTGCGATGATCGGAGGAACTACTAAGATGAAGCGACCATTGCCAGCCTTCTTGATCATGACTCTCTGCGTTTTCGCTGTTTCGCGAGGAGTGCTTGCGCAGGACACGGCCAAGGTGGCCTGGCTGGATAAGGAGTTGAGCAACTGGAACAAGGCTGGGGCCGCGCTCCCGCGCGCGCCAAAGGGCGGCGGTGGCCTGGCCTCCAATCCTCGCTGCAAGCCAACAGTCCGTCGAGCGGAAAATGCACAGGATCGGCTGGCAGACGCGGCTGGCTGGACACTATTTGGCCCGGTGCAGAGTCATTCCGGCACGGTGGTCATCCAGGCAATGTCTGACGTCGACGGCATGTGTCGCCCCTGGGGGTATCAAACATTTGTCTTTGTAAACGGGAGATTCGCCGGGACGCTATCGCCGACGGTCATGGATTCACGAACCGATGGTTCGTTGATGACCGCGCGACTCTATACTCCATCCGATCTGTCGGCTGAGTTCTCGCGCTACAAGGAGACGGACCCTCTGTGCTGTGCGTCCAGGCAGAGCAACGTTAGCTATCGAGTGGACATTACTCCTAAAGGGCCATTGGTCGTTCCACTCAGCGTCGAGACCTCTGGGACTGGCAGTGGGACTGGATCAGCTGCATCGACCACGGAGAAATCGATCATGGCGGGGACGGTTTCCCGCGAATCACTTGCCAGATCGAAGTAGATGGGCGCGTTCGGTTGAGGTCTAAAATGTGGATTCTCGCTCTTGCACTCGCTTCGGTATTCTTCAGCGGATCGTATCCAGTAGGGCTCCATCAGGTTGAGGGTGAGGAACCAACTGTCAGGCTACCCAGCGCTCTGGCGCGTCTCCTGACCGATTACGAAGTGGCATGGGGGAGTCGTGACGCGCCAGCGCTGGCTCGGCTCTTTGCCGAAGATGGTTTTGTGTTGCCGAGTGGTCGACCGCCCGTCAAAGGCCGAGCGGCGATCGAGAAGCACTATTCAGGCAGCGGCGGACCGTTGTCACTTCGGGCACTTGCATTCGCGGTTGATGGCTCAGTCGGGTACATCATTGGTGGGTACGCGAGCCGTCCGGGTGAGGCTGACAGCGGCAAGTTCACGCTCACCCTGCATAAGGCTCGTGATGGGCGCTGGATGATAGTCTCGGATATGGACAATGGAAACCGCCAACCGCGGAACTAAACACAATGGTTCACAGGAGCCAGAGAGACACTAGCTAAAAGAAGAATCGCACTCCTCATGATGTTTGTATTGGTGCTGAACGTTACTGCATTGGCAGGTCTTGACAGCAAGAAGGCCGCGTATCAGTGTGGCACAACAAGGGCACGGATTAACTGAAGGAGGACTTGGAATGGATCAGAAGGCTCTCTTCCTGCACTTTTGGGAGAAAGAGGCACCAGCAACGAGGAAGGTGATATCGAGAATTCCGCAGGAGGCCTCGGATTATCGGCCCGAGCCCAAATCGCGCACAGCGAGGGAGATCGCCTGGTTGATCGCCATGGAAGAAAAGGTATTGATCCAGGGTCTGGAAGACGGAAAGATTGACTGGAAAGAAGTCGAGGTTCCTGCAACTGTCGAGGAGATTCTCGAGACGTACGACAAGTATCATGCCGATGCGACGGAGCGGTTGAAGGCTCTGGATGTAGCCGCATTGGAAAGGGAGATTCCGTTTGCGTTCGGTGATAACGAATTGTTTCGCGCGAGCGGCTTCGATTTTGCTTGGGAGTTTCTGTTCGATAAGGTGCATCATCGGGGGCAGCTTTCAACCTACCTTCGACCGATGGGATCGACGGTGCCGTCAATCTATGGCCCGACGGCGGACGAACCATTCTAAACTCGGCGGCTCCTTCGGGAAACGGGCCCATCCAGGTAGCGCAATTTGCGTAAATTGCGCTACGTGATTGCGCCTTTCAAAGGATTGCTTGTGAGGAGCAAAGATCTGGCCCTTTGGGACCACGGATCGGCGTGAAATAATTATCTTTCTCGATAAGTGAACGGTTTGACCGGAACGATGCCGGTTGGG
>JBDTUW010000829.1:0-2619 GCA_040007555.1 Acidobacteriota bacterium
CAGGAACTCCTTTTCACGCTCCGAATAGTATTTATCGAAGGTGCCGAACGGGATCAGCACCAGCTGGTTCTCACTGGGCGCGCCGAAGAAGATTTCGCGCTGCTCGATCAAACCGATCACTTCGCAGACCTGACCGTCTATGTGAATCTGCTTGCCAAGTGGGTCTTCCACGCCGAATAGCCCGTCCGCAATCGTTTGGCCCAGGACGACAACGTTGCGGCGGTGGGCCGAATCGCTGTTGCTGATGAAGCGCCCCCGGTCCACCAGGATACCGGTGGCGTCGGTGAAAAAATGCTCAACACCGCGCATAAGTGGCCCTTGCGCCTCTTCGCCCTTATACCAGACGCGCAACGGCTCGAACGGCATTTTTGCGTAGAACGGACTGACCACGCGCACCGAGGGGCAATCGGCGCGGATGTTCATTGCGTCTTCCACGGTGAGGGGCGGGCGCCGCTTGAGCAGGCCCTGAAAGTCGGGGTTGCCCAGGTCCGAAAAGCCCATGCGTCCGACGATGAAACTGCTCGGGTTGAGCCGCGAAAGACCACGTTTGATCGTGCCGTCCAGGCCCTGGATCAGGGCGACCACGACGATCACCATCGCCACGCCCATAATCATTCCGGTGAGCGTGAGCGATGACTGAAAGCGGTGTTGCCTGATCGCGCCGAGCGCGAGTGAGAACGCCTCGCCGAATTCAGCCACGCGTCTGGGGTGTATGAATCGTTGAAATCGTCCTCTATTCATATCGCAACGCTTCAATTGGCGAGAGCCGCGACGCGCGGCGCGCCGGGTAGAGGCCAGAAACAAGGCCGACGAGTGAAGAGACAGCGAAGCCGACGAAGGCCACGAGTGGGCGCGAACTGGCGGGCAGCGGCGTGATCCAGGCGATCAGCATCGCAATGAGCATTCCGGCCGTCGTCCCCACCAACCCGCCGAACAGGCAAAGTACGATGGTCTCGATCAGAAACTGCAGCAGCACGTCGCGGTTGCGCGCGCCCAGCGCTTTGCGGAGGCCGATCTCCCGCGTTCGCTCGCGGACGTTGACGAGCATGATGTTGGTCACACCCAGCCCACCCACAGTCAACGCAATGCCCGAAATCAGAATCGCCACTACATAAAAGCCGCCGATGACTGTCTGGTAGATCGCCAGCGCCGAGTCCGAAGTGATAATGAAGAACGTGTCTTCCTGAATCGGCAGCAACTGGCGGCGAAGGCGCATGATCCCGCGCACTTCATCGAGAGCGGCATCACGACGAACCGGTCCTGCGACCGCCCAAACAGCGCGCCGCGCCGGGCTACAGTACCAATGACGCGGCAGGATTTTCCGAGCACGTTCAACTCCGCGCCGAGGGGATCGCTGTGTGGAAAGAAGTCGTCCACGATGTCGGCTCCAACCAGGCAGACGGTTGCATGTTGGCTCTCCTCTGCCTCGCTGTAGAAGCGGCCCAGTTCCACCTCTACGCGTTCCACGTCCATCATGCTCGCCGACAGGCCGCGAATCTGCACACTACCGGTCACGGCGCCTTGCCATCTGATCCGTCCCATGATGTCCGATTCCGCCCCAACGGTCGCGCACTCTCGGCAGCCGTCTCGCACTACAAGGTAGTCGTCATACTCGATCCGTTTCCACTTCGATGCCTTGATGAACTCGTTGACGTTGAACATGTTGGCGGGCAGTTGCGAGACTTGAAAGACGTCGGGCTGCAGGGTGACGAGCCGCTCGGTGATGTAAGCGCTCGCGCCCTCGATCAGGGCGACGATGGCCACCAGTGCGCCGATGCCGACGACAATGCCGAGCATTGCCAGGCCGGCGCGCAGTTTGTTGGCGAGTAGTGCGCCCACCGCATTCGCTGTGACCTCGCTTCGATTCATCATTTCACCCGCGACTGTCGCATCACTCTCCACTGGAAAAAGGGAGACACTGGCTTTTCCACGTCGTCACCCGGCCCGACACGATCAAGCGAGCTGCGCGGCTCAAACGTCATGTAGAAGATACGCAACAGAAGACTCAGCAGCACCCCGCACGTATCGTCAGCCTCACGAGAGGCCATTCTGCGAGGTCATCCAATGATGACTCATTCTAAGGGCGTGGGCATCACGTAGCAACGTGGCCTCCCGCGGGGCGTGGGTTACTTGTTGAGGATTTGGAGGGCTCGCACGACGACAACAACAAGGCCCTCGAACTTCAGCCAAGACTTGCTCAGGCCTGGAGCAATCGCGGACTGGTGCGCGCCGCACACATGATCAGGCCAGCGGGCTCGCCGACTACGACCAAACCGTCACGCTCGTTCCGGGCCTGGCTGACGCGGGGTTCAATCGCGCAACGTACTGGCAAGCCGCAAAAATTGCAAACAGCGAGTTCCTTGAGACGGACACGTCGCCTCGCGTGCCGATGATCTTCACCGCACGTGGCACGTGTGAGGTTGACAACTGTTGCAGGAATGCTTCTCTGCGGCGAGAATAACCGAAACAATTTCGGCCTACAGTCGGTCTCAACGGCCACAATGATGTATGCGCCCTAAGGAGAACCATGAATAGACGTCGTCTTGTGACTCCCATACATTCTTGGGAGCACACTTGAAGTCGTGTCTGCGTTCCGTCAGGTGCTAACTCCATGGAGGC
>JBDTUW010000830.1:0-2614 GCA_040007555.1 Acidobacteriota bacterium
CGTTGTCCGTCCCAGCCGATCTGCCAGAATTCCCGCCAGCACGCAACCTATCGCTCCCACCGCAATGACGCCGAAAGCTGCGAACCCAGCGGACCGAGCGCTCAGTCCCGCGCTCTGGTAACTCATCAGCAGAAACAGCGGAGTCCACGCCCACATTGCATACAACTCCCACATGTGTCCGAGATAGCCGAGATTGGCGAGGCGCACTGCGCGCTCTGAAAACAACCTCCCCGCAAACCGCCAATCAAACGGCGCAGCCTGACTCAAGTACGGTCCCGGTTTGACAAAGAATAACGCGATGAATCCTGCCACACTGGCAAGAATCGACGTTGCGATCAGGACCACTCGCCACGGCGGGAGCCCACCCTGACCGAAAAGAGCAACTGCGTTGAGTAAATGAGGCAGTCCCGATCCGAAGGTCAATGCGCCCACAAGCAATCCGATGCCGAACCCGCGATCTTCTTTGCACCACGTCGCAATCAGCTTCATGCCTGGGGGATAGACGCCCGCCAGAGCCACACCAGTGAAAAAGCGCAGCAACAGCGCCATTCCCACTCCACCATCAAGGAGCGCAATCGCCACATTGAACGCAGCGCCGGCAAGTGCGCAGATGCCCATCAGGCGGCGGCTCGAGACGCGATCGGGAATGTTCAACAGCGCGGACAGGAGGGCTCCGGCGACAAACCCTATCTGCACGCTCATCGTCAGCCACGATCTCTGGTTCGAATCGAGATTCCACACCGTGGTCAGCTGCGGCACCACGGCAGAAGCTGAAAACCAGAGACCCATCGCCAACAACTCTGCCAGCGCCAGCAGGGTAAGTTGACTGCGCTTCGATGCCAGCAGCGGATTCAATTGACTCTCTTCCCTCGTCCCTGCCAGAACTTGTCTCGGAGCAGATTCTTCTGAATCTTTCCCGTCGCTGTTCGCGGCAGCGCATCGACAAAGGTGACCGCCCGCGGACATTTAAAGTGGGCAAGATTGGCTCGACAGAACTCTACTAACTCGTCTTCCGTTGCCGTCATTCCGGCTTTAAGGACGACGATGGCGGCAGGCGCCTCACCCCACTTCGGATCGGGAACGGCGACACAAGCGGCCTCGAGAACCGACGGGTGCTTATAGAGCATCCCTTCGACCTCGATCGAAGATACATTCTCACCACCCGAGATGATCAGATCCTTCTTGCGATCGACCACTTCAATGAATCCTTCGGAATCGAGCGTCGCCATATCCCCGGTGTGAAACCAGCCATCCACAATCACTGCATCCGTCGCCTCAGGCTGCCTCCAATACCCGGCCATAACTACATTACTGCGGGCAATCACTTCGCCGACTGATTCACCATCGGCAGGGACATCGACGCCTTCTTCATTGACGACTCGCAATTCCACACCGAGCATTGGATAGCCAGTACGAGTCTGCATGCGGTACCGCTCTTCACTCGGCCACGCATTCATGTGGGGCTTCAACCGCGATACAGTCAGAAAAGGAGACGTCTCTGTCAGACCGTAAACCTGAGTCACTTGCCACTCGAGCTGCTCCTGCATGGCGCGAATGAGGGCCATCGGTGGGGCTGAGCCTGCGGTCGCGATGCGAACACCCTGGGGAAGGTTCGCCCTTTGCTCCTTACTCAGGGGATGATTCATGGCGAGATTGATCATCGTCGGAGGCATGCAGGCGAATGTCATGCCCTCGCGTGTCGCAAGATCAAAGAACGAAGCTGGCTCATACTTCTTGACTACCACGTGTTTCGCGCCCATCCCGGTAACCGCGTATGGCACGCCCCATCCATTGCAATGAAACATGGCGAGGGTATGTAGATAAACGTCAGAATCGCGCAAGCCAAACTCAACGACCGAGTTCATCGCGTTCATATAAATATTGCGATGAGTCAGCATCACTCCTTTGGGTTTGCCCGTCGTTCCTGAGGTGTATAGAAGCGCTGACGGTTCGTTCTCATCGATTTCGGCGGGCGTTATTTCTTCGGCAGGGGCAGCCGCGAGAAGTGCTTCGTAGTCCTGCCAGCCCTCCGGCACATCTCCGCCGACAAGGAAATGCTTGACGCTCGTTAGTTGCGGCCGGATCTGATCGATGAGGTGTTCCAGTCCAGCCTCGACGACGATCACCTTCGCTTCGCCGTGGTTGAGAATGTACTCGAAGTCAGCTGGGAGGAGGCGAAAGTTGAGCGACATGAGAATCGCTCCGAGCCTTGGCGCCCCAAAGAAAGCTTCGAGCATTCGATGACAGTTCTGCGAGAGAATCGCCACACGATCACCCTTTTCGATACCAAGCGAACGCAGGACATGCGCCCAGGCGTTGACGCGATCGCCGAGCTCACGGTAGGTCAGCCGCGTCTCGCCACACACCACCGCCTCGCGATCGGGATAGACTGCGAGCGCACGCTTAAGGAAGTCATATTCGTTGAGCGGAATAAACACTGAGAAACCTCCGTCGAGTAGTCCTTCGCTGGGAAACTAGAGCTTCAAAGGGTCGCTGTCAATCGGGGGAAAGGGGTCAGGGGGCAGTTGCCAGTTGTCAGTTGCCAGTTGTCAGTTGTCAGTTGCCAATTCAGTTGTCAGTTGTCAGTTGTCGGTTGTTGTCGGTTGTCAGTTGT
>JBDTUW010000831.1:0-2597 GCA_040007555.1 Acidobacteriota bacterium
GTCAAGGAACTGATCAGGGGTGACGCGCGGCTTGAGCTCAAGGCGGTCGTGCCTCCCGCAACGCTTTACAAGACTGAAGAGGAAGCAAAGGCGTCGCTGGGTGCCGAGGTCCCGAGTGATCGTCAGATTCTGCGAATCAACGAACAGAGAGGTGGCGGCGGTGGCGCAATCGACGGATGGTATGTCGTCGAGCGAACTCCGATCGTTACCGGCACTGATCTTCGCGACGCGCGCGGTGTGCCTGCGCAGCAGGGCTTCGGTTGGCGTATCTCATTTAACCTCAAACCATCCGGCGCAGAGCGATTCGGAGCCTGGACGGAGAAGAACGTCGGAAACCTTCTCGCGATCGTTCTCGGCGATGTCATCAGAAGCGCTCCGTCCATCAGAGATAAGATCACGGATAATGGTGAGATTTCGGGCAGCTTCACGCAGCAGGAAGCCGAAGACCTCGGTCTCGTGCTGAGGTCGGGTGCGCTGCCGGCAAAGATCGTCTATCTCGAGGAACGCACCGTCGGTCCTTCGCTCGGGGCGGACTCGATCCGTCAGGGGATTACGGCATCGCTTGTCGGCCTCCTCCTCGTGGTTGGGTTCATGCTTTTCTATTACCGGTTCTCGGGGTTAAACGCAGTCGTGGGCTTGATCCTCAATCTGTTATTCCTGCTTGCAGGACTGGCGATTTTTGGCGCTACTCTGACGCTGCCGGGAATCGCGGGCGTTATTCTGACGATCGGTATGGCGGTGGACTCGAACGTGCTCATCTTCGAACGCATTCGCGAGGAGTTGCGTGCGGGCAAGATCGCGCTTTCGGCGGTCGAGACGGGTTTTGCAAAGGCCCTCGTCACCATCATCGATACCCACGTCACGACGATCGTCTCTGCTGCGTTTCTATATTTCTTCGGTACCGGCCCGATTCGAGGGTTTGCCGTGACGCTCGTCATTGGCCTGCTGGCCAACCTCTTTACCGCGATCTACGTTTCCCGAACGATGTTCCTCTGGACGCTGACGCGGGGCGGACGACGGGCGGAAACACTGAGCATCTAGCGGCTAGTCTGAGCCGTTTACTACTGGTTGACATATGATCGAGATTTTTAAGCACGCGAACTACAATTTTCTGAAGAGGAAGTGGCTCTTTATTGGCCTTTCCTGGTTCCTGATTCTGGCGGGAGCGGCGTCGGTGATCTACCGTCGCTATGACGGAAACCCCAACACCCACCCGTTCAATGTTGGCGTTGACTTTGCGGGCGGCACACTTGCGACCGTCAAGTTCAGGGACAAGCCAGACCTCAACGCGATTCGCGCTGCGCTTGAAAAGCAGGGGATTGAGGGCGGCAAGATTACTCTCCAGCAGGTGCGTGACCAGTTGGGTCAGGCGCCAAGGAACGAAGTTCTGATCCGGCTGCCCAATCTCCTGCCGCCTCCACAGCAGAAGGCCGGAGAGTCAGAGACGGCGGCCGAGGCGATTGATGACGCAGATATCGGCAAGAAGAAGATACTTGCGGCGCTGGCGTCAATGAATCCGGCCGAAGCGCAGCTCAAAACCGATATCAATACGATTGGAAAGGATGATCTTAAGAGCGAAATGCTTCGCCTCGATCCGCTCGGACTCCTGGCCAGCGGTGCTGCGAACACCGCCGATACACGCTACGGCGAAATCGCTGATCGAATCATCGAGTATCGCGAAAAGCAGCGTGGTGGTCTTATCGCCAGTCTTGACGAGATCAAGAATCTGAGCGGGATTGATCCTCAGATGGGACCTGCTCTCGATACAAACTTTATTGCCGGTGTGGCTGCGCTCAAGAGCGCGGAGGCCGTCAGCCCTCAGGTGGGAGCTGACCTTCAGAATCGCGCCGTTTACGTCACCATTCTTGCGTGCATCGGGATGCTGGCTTTCATCGCATTCCGTTTCAAATCGTGGGGATTCGGCTTTGGCGCCGTGATCGCCGTTTTTCACGACGTGCTGGTGACACTCGGGTTCTTCTCCATCATGCAATGGGAGATCAATCTGACTGTTGTTGCGGCGCTTTTGACGCTTGTCGGTTACTCGATGAACGACACCATCGTCATCTTCGACCGAATCCGCGAAATGATGCGGTTGCGTCGCAAGGAGAAACTCGAATCCCTGGCGAACGAGGCGATCAACCGGACACTTTCGCGGACGATCATCGCATCCGGACTGACCTTCCTGACTGTTATCGCCATGCTCGTCTTTGGTGGCGAGGTTCTGCGCAGCTTCTCATGGGCGCTGTTTATCGGCATCCTCATCGGCACATACTCGTCGGTCTATATCGCCAGCCCGTTCATGCTCTGGTGGGAGGAGTGGCGCGGTCGTGGTCGTTCAGGCGTCGCGGTGGCGGCTCCCGCGGGTGGCAATCTCAACCTGGGGCGTCCAGTTGAGCAGCAGGTTGTGGCCGCCGCAATGGCAGCGACGGGACGAGGCGCGACATCCGTTAAGCGAAAGAAGGGCAAGAAGGCTTCTTCGCGTTGATCGCATTAACTTAGTCACGGCTTCAACAGCGACAGGCCACGGTTGTAACAGATCGTGGCCTTTGTCTTTTACAGGTAACCCCACGATGACCCTCAAACTCTATTGGGACGAC
>JBDTUW010000832.1:0-2595 GCA_040007555.1 Acidobacteriota bacterium
CCTTTGCTCCTTGCCGTCCTTCAGACCGATGAACTGCGTCTGGACAATCGCCTGCGGCGCGGCCATCAACTTCGCTTTCGCTTCCGACGAGAGCACAACAGATGCGAGGAGTACTCCTTTCTTCTCATCGCCATTAGCTGGCAGAAGATAGATGTTGGCTTTGACTTGATCGAATGCCGCGACCTGGGCCGAGACGTTTTCGAAAACGATGCCAAGTGTCGAGGCCAGCGCCGTCGCCGCTCCGAGCAGTTTGGCCACCTCCCGGCGGCTGATGCCAGAAATGGACTCCTCGTTTGACATGTCTTGTGTTTCGGGTGAATTAGTCATTGTAGTGTACTCCAACTGTGATTGTGGAACGTCAAGAATGAACTGAGAGACGAGGAAACAATCATAAGCTATTCTTATGCATTCCAGGAAGAGCAAACGATTGCCAGCGCCAAGGTCATGCGGGCCGCCGATCTCAGCGCCCATTCGTTGTAATGGCGCTTGCAAATGCGCATTGTTCCTAACTCAATGATGGGCTCTAGTCCTTCCATCCGTAGACAGCCATCTGCAAAAGGAGACCATGTGACAAATCGAAACCTACTTTGTTCCGCAGCTCTTACGGCTTTTGTTGCGCTGACACTCTGCAGCTCACAACAATTGCTCGCAGTTCTCTTCAGAAATATGGCCAACAAACCGAGGCTAGTCTTGTGGCCAAGTCTATCCCGGGTGTTGATATCACAACAAAGAAGAAGCTGGCTTGCGCGCCCGGTCCGCGATGCCTTCTTCCTTGGTTACGCCAATGGAAGTTTCGGCTAGTCTCCGACTATCCAGTCCGCGACACGAGGGACATGCGGCGCCGCCAGTCGTGCAACGCATTGTGCGGTCGGCGCCGGCGAAAGGATGACGGATCACGCTGCGGTGAGGGTCTTCAGATGCTGGGGCGTTTCACCGATCCGCCCGAGGGGCTATGATACTCCCAACGCCGTTATTATCTCCCTTACCTCGAGAGGTCGGATGGCGGTACCGCCACTCCAGCGAGTTGAGCTATGTGCCTACGTCGTCGGTTCCAAGTTGTTGTCGTGTTGAGCGTCCTCTGCCTGGTTGCCTTGACGCAATTCAAAGGTGCGGTCGGATTGGCGCAGCATGATAAATCGCGGATTGCACAGCAGGCTGTCGCGTTGCTGCAAGCGCGCTGCCAGCGCTGCCATGGCGAAGACAGAGCGTCCAGGCTCGATCTGCGCTCGCGTGAGACCCTCCTGCAAGGAGGTTCGCGCGGCGTAGCGTTGGTCGCGGGCAAGGCGGAAGAGAGCCTGCTCTACCAGTTTGTCGCCGGCAAACAGCAACCTCGTATGCCGCTCGGCGAGGAGTTGAGCAGTACGGAAATTGACCTACTGAAAGATTGGATTAACGCCGGGGCAGAGTGGCCAGAAGTTAAGCCGAGTGCGGATGAGAGTCACAACACAACCGTCCCAGTTGGTTTGTACAAAGGCCGGCTAATCACTGATGAAGAGCGCAACTATTGGGCTTTCCGCAGACCAGTGCGCGCGGCTGTGCCCGTAGCCAGGAGTGCAGCCTGGGCAAAAAATCCGATTGATGCTTTCGTGCTGGCAAAGCTGGAAGCAAAAGGCTTGCAGCCATCACCACCGGCAGATAAGCGAACACTCTTGCGTCGCGTGACCTTCGATCTGACTGGATTGCCGCCTACGCCGGAAGAACACCAAGCTTTCCTCGCTGACCATTCGCCTGATGCTTACGCGCGCGTGGTGAAGCGGCTGCTGGCTTCACCGCGTTATGGCGAACGTTGGGCGCAGCATTGGCTCGATGTGGTGCGCTTTGCCGAGACGAATGGGTATGAACTGGACGCTGAGCGCGAGCAAGCGTGGCGTTATCGCGACTATGTAATTCGTGCGTTGAATGAAGACAAGCCGTATGACCGGTTTCTGTTGGAGCAGATTGCGGGCGATGAGTTGGAGTCACGGAACTTTGAAATGCGCGTCGCCACTGGTTTCCTGCGCGCCGGGCCGCAGCACGTGGTCGCCGGCAATCAGGATGAAGCGCTCAACCGGCAGGAGTGGCTGACGGAAGCGATGCTCGGTATTGGCAATGGTGTGCTCGGCGTCACTGTCGGCTGCGCTCGTTGCCATGATCACAAGTTCGATCCAATCCCGCAGGCTGATTACTATCGATTGCAAGCCTTTTTTGCCGGAACCGACAACCAGGACTTCAAACAGCCAGCAAAAGCCGAAGAGCAAGCTTTCCTCGAAGCCAACACCGCGCATCAAGCAAAACTGAAGCCGATCAAGGAGCAGCTTCAGGCGCTTGAAAAGCCTTACCTCGAACGCGTCAAGGCCGAGAAACTGGCGAAGCTCGAACCGCAATATCGCACGGCACTGGAGATACCAAAGGAACGGCGCACGAAAGAACAACAGGTGCAGGCCGGATACGCCACGCGTATGCTCGAGATAAAGTACGAAGAGCTGCTGGCGGTGCTGCCTGCAGAGTTGCGTGAACACCGCGCGGCCCTGCGTCGCCAAATGCATGCGATTGACCTAAACGCCCCGCCGCCTCTGCCGTCAGCTTTGGGCGTGGCCGAGAAGCTCACACCGCTGC
>JBDTUW010000833.1:0-2591 GCA_040007555.1 Acidobacteriota bacterium
GACCGAGTGGGCCAAGATCTATCTCGAGTCCCGCGAAGAGAGTTACTCGAATCAAGTCACCAACTAGCGGACGAATCCGTGGAGTTTTGGCCACGGGGCCTCATCCGCTGGTCGTCTAAGTTGTTTACCTTGCGCTGACTCACGTTCCAAAATGGGCATCAAACCAGCGGTCGCGCGGGAGCCGGAGAGAGCCGCTGAAATCAAGGTAGGTCCGTTAGCCCGGATATTTCGCGCTTTCTCATATCGCGACTTTCGGCTGCTCTGGTTTGGTGCCTTTACCTCAAGCTCGGGAACGTGGCTGCAGCAGACAGCACAGAGCTGGTTGCTCTTCGAACTTACCCGCAAAGAGTTCTTTCTCGCTCTCGACAGCTTCCTCCTGACGGCGCCGATCCTGCTTTTCTCGTTGATCGGCGGTGTCATAGCTGACCGGGTTGACCGGCGCCGAATCCTCCTGGTCTCCCAGTTCCTGCAGCTCACATTCGCTTTTACCCTGGCAGGGATGGTCGCGTTTGGTATCTGGCCGCGCATTCTCGTGGCGGCGATCCTGACGATCTCCTTTCTCACGGGCTGCGCCCAGGCGTTCGGTGGCCCCGCCTACCAGGCGCTCGTGCCGATGCTGGTTGAGCGGCGAGATCTGGCGAATGCAGTTGCGCTAAATTCCATTCAGTTCAACCTCGCGCGGTTCATCGGCCCCGCGATCAATATCATCCCATTCATGCTGATTCCATCGGCAATGATGGCGGCTGCTGCCAGCTTCGGGATAAACGGAATTTCTTTCGTCGCGGTGATCATCGCGATCACGGCACTGCGAGTACGGCACATTCCACAGCCCGATCCGCATCAGGCTCGTAACTGGCGTCTCGAGCTCAAGACTGGCCTCAAATTCGTCACCCAACACGAGGCTCTTGTCTCGCTGACTCTGCTGTCCTCAGTCTCGGCGTTTCTTGGAACACAATTGACCACCTTCCTCGCCGTATTTGCGCAGAAGATATTTCACTCAGGAGGAAGTGGCTATAGCACGCTGCTCTCAATCTCCGGTGCGGGCGCAGTTGCGGGAGCCCTGGTCGTCGCCGGGCTGGGAGATATTCGTCACAAGGGGATAACGGCGCTCGCGACGCTGGGTCTTTCGGGGCTGGCAATCGTATTTTTCGCGTCATCGTCGTCGATCTGGTTTGCGTATCCACTGGTCTTTCTTGCTGGTCTGACGATGATGATGGGTTTCGCACTGATTCAGTCATTGGTGCAGCTCCTCGTTTCGGACCAGATGCGTGGCCGCGTCATGAGCATCTATATGGTGGCATTTCGCGGAGGTATGCCGCTTGGTGCATTGGTCACCGGTACTCTGGCACAGTACTTTCCCATTCAGCGGATTCTGGCCGTCGAGGGGGGATTGATGGCCGCAATCGCCCTTGCTCTCCTGCTCTCCAAGTCGAGGATCAAAGAACACTAGGGCCGATTGTGGATTTTGGATTAAGGAGGAAGTGGTCAGTGGTCGGTGCTCAGTTGTCAGTTTTCAGTTGGTGGGCGGAGCTCGATGGCGTTCCAGAGTTCAACCTTTAGGTTGTGTTCCAACACCTAATATTTGAGCACAACCTGAAGGTTGAACTCTGCAACGCCATCGGGCTCTCGCTCACCAACTGACAACTGGCAACTACACTTTCAGCACCGCAGCGCCGCTCACCTCATCATGCTTGAGGGCATTGAGTGCCACGTTGGCTTCGCTCAGATCGAAGACCTCGATCTGGGTCCTGATGGGAATCTCCGCGGCCGTCTTCAGGAACTCCTCACCATCCTGCCGCGTGTTGTTCGCGACGCTCCGAATGACACGTTCGTGATATAGCAGATCGTAATCGACAACAGGAATAGGGCTCATGTGAATGCCGGCGCAGGCAACAGTGCCTCCTCGCCGAAGCGTCTTGAGGGCGGTCACGACCAGCTCACCCGCAGGCGCGAAGATAATCGCCGCGTCCAGCTTGACCGGCGGTGCGTCATCACTGCTTCCTGTCCAGCACGCACCGAGTTCCCCTGCAAGCTTCTCATGCCGGGGGCTTCTGGAAAAAGCGTAGACGTCTATCTCCAGATGTCGCGCGACCTGAATGGCGATGTGAGCTGCGGCGCCAAAGCCAAACAGCCCCAGCCGCCCACCTTTCTCGATTCCGCAAACTCGAAGCGAGCGAAAACCGATGATTCCGGCGCACAATAACGGCGCTGCCTGCAGGTCCGGAAAGGCGTCCGGAATGCGATAGACAAAACTCTCGTCGGCGAGCACATGCTCCGCGTAGCCCCCGTCGACCGAGTAGCCGGTAAAGGCTGCGTCCTCACACAGGTTCTCTTTTCCCGCGAGACAGTATTCGCAGCGCCCGCAGGTACGATGAAGCCAGGCGACACCGACACGTTCGCCCGTGTGGAACGTTTTCACCGCCGAACCTGTTGCCTCAATCGTGCCGACGATCTGATGACCTGGTGTGATTGGAGATTTTCGAGGGGCAAGCTCTCCTTCGATGACATGCAGATCGGTTCGACAGATGCCGCAAGCCGCCACGCGAATGAGCACATCATCGGGCGCTGGCTCTGGTTTGGGGGTGTCCACG
>JBDTUW010000834.1:0-2591 GCA_040007555.1 Acidobacteriota bacterium
TCCGGTCAAGCCGTTCACTTATCGAGAAAGATAAATGTTTTCACGCCGATCCGCGATCCAGGGGATCCGAGCGACGCTCCTGAGGAGCAGCAATGCCGAATCGGTTGGGATCTGCCCACAACAACCAGCACAGCTCTCCACGTGTCTGATTCCCACTAGCACGTTTGGCATCCGTTCCCGCGTTCACTGATAGGAACAGGATGCAAAGGCTTCGGCAGACCGGAACTCATCGCTCGAAACGGTTACTGAACGCGTACGGTAGCGCTCGTCGTATTGTTGGATGGCGCCTGATCGGATACCAGGCCGGATATCGTAGCGGTGTTTGAAACCTGGCTGACATGAGGAAACGTGTTGACTCGCAGCTTCAACCTGAATGTGACTGACTGACCGGCGGCAAGACTGTAGCCGGAGGACGAGACCTTGCCGAAGATAAACCTCGGCTCTTGATAGGTAACCCAGCCGTTCGGCGCCCCGAGTGAGACGAATGTGGTACCGGTCGGCAACGGATTCTGGAAAGTCAGGTAGCCCGCGTTGCTCTTGCCGTTGTTGTTGACTCTCATGTCGAAGGTGATCTCATCACCCGGATGAACGACTCTCGTGGGAGTGATGCCGATTGTATCGATGGAAAGGTCTGCAGCCCGGCTTTCGTCATCATAGTGAAATCGTTGAAGGACTGACTGACCGATCCCAACTTGGCCTGCTGCCAGCAGCTTCCCATCGTGCTGCAAAAGAAGCCCCGAGGAATTGATGAAACCGATCGGGGCGTTAAGGGTCGCTACGTTGGAACCACTTGCATTTATGGCGATCATGCCGGGAGTGCCAGTACCCTGAAAAAACAGAACAACGATCCCACCATTGTCGTCGACCACGATCTGCGTTAGAAAGTGATTGTCGCCATACGCGAGGACTCCCGAGGCCCCGAAGCTCGTATCGACGCTTCCGTCTGCTAGCTGCCTTGTGACAAGGAAGGAAGAGTTTGGGCCTCCCGGGGAGGTTACGACGATCTTGTTATCGATGCCGATCGCGATTCTGCCTGTTTGTGGAACGAGGGCGAAGCACGGACCGCCTCCACAAAACGAACCATCGGGTGTCAGATCAGAGTTGTATCTGTTGAGGGCCGAAAAAGTAGATGCGACGACGAGTCTCCCATCGGGTCCGACGGCTAACCACCTTCCGTTGTCATCGCCTCTCGGATACAAAAGGTTGACTGTCTGAACCAATATCCCACCAGCATCAAAGGCTTTAAACTGTGTTGCTTCCAGAGTAATCAGCCGGTTGTCGGGCATTGCTGCCACATCGCGGAAAAGACCGGAACGAACTCGTCCGTTCGTGCCAAAGGAGGTGTCCAGCGACCCGCTTGAATCAAGTAACATTACCCGTCCCGTTGTGTCTCCGGCCGCCCCGAGCCAGTAAGCGATGAGGATTTTGCCGTCCGGGCGAACGAGGGCCTTGCGTACGGTGAGTTGCGCTGTCGTATATGAGACATCACGTTGCCAGTCCACTTCTCCATTTGGAAGATACCGTCTCACGTGCAGGAATGTGATTTGGTCGAGCCCTTTGATATTTCGTGCGAATGCGACCACCATCTTGCCATCTGGCTGCATCGCAATTAGCCCAGATGAGGCACTAAATGCTGCTGAGGTCAGTTCTACCTGGCCGTCTTGCGCAAAGCTGAGATCGAGATCTCCCGGGGCAGCGCTCACTGCGCGAATCGGTGACACCGGGCTTAGAAGCGCCACAATTACCAGTGCGCCTGCGATGGCGAAAGCAAAACATCTTCGGACGAACCGACCAGTGTGGTTTTTCGTGAGGGCGCTAATGGATGGCATTTCATTCCTCCTTATTGGAACACGTTGACTGGAACCGCCTGAGAACCGTCTTTTGACACTCTCGATGCACGACACGCGACAGGGCGACAGAAAACACCATCGAGGAATCTGGCGATAGGAGCTCTCGATGGTAATTGAGACTCACGCTTGCCGAGCGCCTCGCGTCCCTCCCGTATTGCGCCTCACCTGCTAATGCGGCGACGGCCAACAAACGGGGACATAGCGGTGCGAAATAATTCTTTTTTCTTGTCAGACTGGTGCGTCTGAGGCCCGATGGGAGTTCTGCCGGTCGCAGTCGGGCAGCTAACGGATTACTCGCTTGATCTTATCCCTTTAGGCGACTTTGCGGTCAACTACCGGCCAATCATGCCTTCTCCCCAGAGAATCAGTGCTTTGCTCGACGACTGGCGCCACGGCAACCGCGCGGCGGTCGACGAGCTCATCCCGCTGGTCGAGACCGAACTGCGCCGGCTCGCGCGCAGCCACGTGAGACGCGAGCGCGGCGACTACACGCTCCAGACCACCGCTCTCGTCAATGAAGCCTACATCCGTCTCGCAGAGCGGGAGGGCGTGCGGCGGCAGAATCGGGCCCACTTCTTCGGGATCGCCGCCGAGATAATGCGTCGCATCATGATCGACTACGCCCGCAAGCGGCAGCAGCTCAAGCGCGGCGGCGAGGGTGCAGTGCGTGTCACACTCGACGAGGGAGCGTTGGTCGCGGACGAGCGCGGCACGGAACTCCTGGAGTTGGTCGAGGCGCTG
>JBDTUW010000835.1:0-2590 GCA_040007555.1 Acidobacteriota bacterium
GGAAGAAGCGAAGAAGACACTCGCTCAATATGATCACGGCCCGCTCTTCACACCTCCAACCGAGAAGGGGACAATCAATCTTCCGGGCTGGGGTGGAGGGGCGAATTGGTGGGGTGGTTCCTTCGATCCTGACACCAATACGCTCTATATCCCCTCGATTTCCTCGCCGATCGTCGTCAAACTCGTGAAGCCGGATGCTGCCCGCTCGAACTTCAACTACATCCGGGGTGGTGGCGGTTTTGGTGGCGCTGAAGGACCCAAAGGCCTTCCCCTCTTCAAACCACCGTATGGGCGGGTTACCGCAATCAACCTCAATACCGGTGAGCACAAGTGGATGGTGCCCAACGGAGATGGTGCGCGCGCCAGAATCAACGAGATTGTCGGTGGAGGGATTGATGTCGGTCCCGTCGGCGCAGGTGGAAGTGGACCATTAGTCACCAAGACACTGCTTTTCGTTGGCCAGGCGGCGAGTGGGCGCGGCGGCGCTGGTCGCGATGGAATGAGTGTCCTGCGGGCCTTCGATAAGCTGACAGGCAAAGTGGTCGCCGAAATTGGCCTGCCTGCTGTTCCCAATGGAACTCCAATGACCTATCTCGCGGCCGGCAAGCAGTTGATCGTGCTCGCGACTTCCGATGGCCGTCTCGTCGCACTTGGCCTTTAACGTTCCTCGCGACGGCAAAGACGGAAGTTGTCGATTCGATTGAAGTGTTTTTTGGATTGAGGTGTTTTATGCGAGGACGTATTGCGGCAGTAGCGGCGCTTCTCCTTTTGCTGTGTATGCCGGCACTGGCCCAGATGCCGGCGGACGCCGTCGAGCTTGGCAAGGTGAAGATCGCAGAGGTTCAGAAGTCAATTGATCTCTGCCCGGTTTATCTCGAACCCTCGGACCCAAAGCTACCGTCGTGGGAGTACAAGGGAGTCACATATCGCGGGAGCCGGGCTGATTCCGGGGAGAAGTTCCTTAAGGACCCGGATACCTTTGCTAAAGCGGCTGAGAAGCAGCGGTTCGTCAATAACTTCATGCTGGCAATGAGCACCGTCTGGTGTCCGGTCTCAGATCAGATCACACCCGGCGGAATGAAACAGTGGAAACAATTCAATCTGACGTTTGAAAGCTGCTGTGCGTTCTGCGACGAGAATGCGAAGGATGTCGATTTCGAAAATGGCTTGGCGAAACTAAAGCAAAGGGCAGCAGAGAGCTACGCCCTCATGGGCGCAAAGTACACCGAAGGTGCCTTGAGCCCGGTTGAGGGAGCGATCAAGAAACCCTGACTGCCGCCACCGACTATTGATTGGATCGAACTCCTTCCTCTGACGCTCCCCTCTTTGGCGCAAACATGCTGGGACGTATCAAGTTTCTTACTGCAATCGTTCTCTCCCTTGCCTTCCTCGCGGTTGAAGGGGGAACGGGCGCACAATCCACTCAGGACCCGGCCGCCTGGGGCGGCAATCACGCAGGAAAAGCAGTCCCGGAATTCGTCCACGGCGACGAGTGTCTCTTCTGTCATCGCAACAGTATTGGCGCGACCTGGCAGCAGAACGCGCACGGGACCACGGTGCGTCAACTTGAGGACGCGCCCGACCTCGCGCCATTAACAAAGGGACATCCGTCGCTGGCAAAGTTTGCCCCGGAGATCGAGTACTTTCTCGGTAGCCGGCACCGCGTCAGGTTTCTCAAGAAGGACGGTTACGGAAAGTTTGCGCTGCTCAACACGCAAGTCGCGCTCGGCCCTGATCGCAAGGCGAGTGAGTGGCTCGCGACCGAGAAGCCCGAATGGCAAAAGCAGAAGTTTGCTGATCGCTGCGCCGGCTGTCACACGACCGGAATCGAAGCGAAAGAGAAGACCTTTTCCGCTTT
Organism: Acidobacteriota bacterium; assembly: GCA_040007555.1. Lineage (GTDB taxonomy): Bacteria > Acidobacteriota > Blastocatellia > RBC074 > RBC074 > JANNRD01. Next base: position 1,859 of record JBDTUW010000835.1, read on the forward strand.
TGGACTCGACTGTTACACCTGTCACGGCATCGTCGATTTGAACCACTCAAATGACACTTCGCTGGTCCTGCTGGCGAAGAAAGCAAGGACCGATGCCAAGGTAGTGACGTCGCTCTGCGCGCAGTGCCATCTGCGTGGCGGTGAATCCCGCTCCACGGGATTACCGTATCCGAACAATTTCGTTCCTGGCGACAATCTCTTTCAGGATTTCAAGGTGGACTTTGCGGTGGCGGACGATCCGAAGCTGAATGCGGGAGACCGCCATATCTTCCGCAATGTTCGTGACGTCGTCCTGCTTGGAAAGAGTGAAGTGACCTGCCTCTCATGCCACCAGGTGCATGCCAACACGAGTGTGAGACATCGTCGAGCCCTCCGCGCGCCAATCTGCTTTGACTGCCACAATGAAGAGGGGCCATTCAAGAACATAAAGCCCTATGTGGTTCGCAGTGGACTCTGTGAGTACTGACGGGATCACTCGAAGCTCATGGCTCAGCGGGGAGTTCATCTCCATAAACAAGTCGCCTCGCCGCGTGAGTCGATATCGAGTTCGTTAACCCGAAGCTGGTGTCCAGATGGAGCGGCTGCGACCCCTTCGGGGTCGTCAGAGTCTGGTGTCGCGTCCCGGTGGCGTTGCCACCTGCTATTGAATTTGTCGCCTTCGGCGACGCTGGAGTCTGGCCCTTTCCGCCGCGCTCGATCTTGGAGTGCGCGCGGCTTGCCGCCGCTTTTCTT
>JBDTUW010000836.1:0-2583 GCA_040007555.1 Acidobacteriota bacterium
TTCGATTCAATCCTGCGGAAAATGCTGACCTGCCGAAGCAGGCGAAAAAGGAGGTTCAGGCGTTTTCACCTGATCAGGCAAACAAATTCCTTAGGGCTGCGGAGAAGGATGAACGAGGTGTGCTTCTCACCTTTGCGCTCATCACTGGGATGCGGCCCGAGGAGTATTTTGGACTGCAATGGAAGGATGTGGATCTTCGAGCAGGAACGGTGATGGTAAGGCGCGCCCTGATCTGGCGGACGAAGGGAGGAGGCTGGTACTTCGCCGAAACGAAGACTTCGCACGGTCGCAGACTCATCCCGATTCCAGCATCGATGCTTAAGCAGCTCAAGAGACATAAGCGCTCGCAGGCGGAGGCAAGGATGAAACTCGGCGCCGCTTTCCAGAATCTCGACCTCGTATTTACAACAGCGGACGGCGGGCCATTGAGCATCCAGAACTTCACTCTGCGTCACTTCAAACCTACGCTTACACGAGCCAAACTTTCAGAGACTTTCAAGCTCTACTCGCTGCGCCACACTTGCGCCACTCTGCTGCTTTCGGCCGGTGAAAACCCAAAAGTGGTCTCCGAACGACTCGGCCATTCGAGCGTCAGGATCACGCTGGACACCTACTGCCACGTCCTTCCACACATGCAGCAAGGAGCCTCAGACAAGCTTGAGAAAATGCTGTTTAAGAAAGTTGGCACACTATAGGCACACATTTGCACTCTGGCACGCAATAGGGCGACCCCGGTGGGTCGCCCTAACTATTTGTGCCTATTGGAAATATTGTGGTGGCCAGGGAGGGAATTGAACCCCCGACACACGGATTTTCAGTCCGTTGCTCTACCAACTGAGCTACCTGGCCACACTCTCGATTCGCGCTTCCGCGAGATTGAACATCCTAGCTACCTCAATTCGGAGTGTCAACTCCCTCAACTCGCCCTACGCACAATTCAGGCGACGGCATCACCTTCCATGTGATCGTGCACCGATCGTTGGCACCAACTCCTCCACCCTGAACATCGCTTAAAGGTCCACTCCCCGGCCTCTTAACGTGCATCACGTACATGTGGCGTGCAGCCGCCTCGGTAACCCTTCCATCCGACGTCAGCTCAAAGGACTCGCCTGGTCCCGAACGTCTGATTTCGCGCGACGTGCGAGGTCCTGCCACGACCACCGAGCAGAAGACCGCCAGCGATTCGAATTGTCATTGCTCACCTTCGCGACTCTTGGATGCGATTCACCTCTTCGCGCGATCCTTGATGACGCGGCCCGCGCTGACAAACGATATCCCCTGCTGAGACGCCGTGCTGATCATAACCGCTTCGACGACTGGCTGAGTCACTTCGCTACCGGCACCCCACTCCACGATGAAGTTGGCGCCCGCACCACCGCTCGTATCGTCCTCGGCGACTACGAACTCGGTCGACGCCATCGCGGTCAGCGTGAGCGGCTCGTTGATGTACTCCCTTAGCAGTGCGCCATGCGTGTCGTAATAGCGCACTGCACTGATGCGAATCGCGTTTTGCGCATCCGTATTCCGAATGCTGAGCGTCGCGGTCAGATTGATCATCCGGCTCTTATCCCTCATGTAGATGTGCGAATAAACCGGAACGTAAATCGTCTGACCGATGATCTCATCTCGTGCCGCAGCCGTAGATTCGGAAGATCGGGTGGGCGAGGTTGTAACCGGCACTGGCTGGGCGGGAGCCTTCTCTTTCGAGGAGCACGAAGAAGTCAGAACGAACAGCAGTAAAAGAAGCATCCGCAGCATTCTTCCTCCGGATAGGTTTCAGTAGCGCCTTAACAATGCTCAAAGGCATCAGGCGACACCGGCGAATCTCAGACCCTGGACAACGCCCACTGCCGCAACGTAACCGAGAGTCGTGTAAAAGAGAAGTTGGGCACCAGCAAAACGCAGGGAGTTGGTCTCCTTGCGGACTACCGCGATCGTCGCCATACATTGAAGCGAAAAGAAGAAGAAGACGATCAGACCAAGAATACTGGCGGTCGTAAAGACTCTCTCTCCGGTGCTCGCGATCGTCGCGCTGCGCATCTGCTGGAGGAGACCCTCCTGTTGAGTCGCTTCGTCTCCAGCTACGTGGAAGACGATGGCCAGCGAGCTGACGAATACTTCACGCGCGGCGAATGCTGAAATCAGACCGACACCTACTCGCCAGTCCGCCCCCATTGGCCGAAGTACCGGCTCGATGATATGTCCCAGTTGAGCGGCATATGATTGGTCAAGCGGAGTCGCCGCGACAAGCGCCCTGGATTGTCCGCCAGACGCAGACAGTTGCCGCACGCCCGGTCCGAAATTGGTGAGCAGCCAAAGACAGGCGGCGACTACGGCGATGGGCATACCTGCTCGCTTCAGATACCCCGAAGAACGCGCCCACGTCGTTCTCAGAATCGGCATGAGCTGTGGCTGCCGGTAGATCGGCAGTTCCATAGCCAGCAGAGAAGGCGAATGTTTTCGCTCGAGGAAGCGCCCGATCATTCCGGCGATCAGCGACCCAATCAGCAGACTGCTGATGTATATCCCGGCAAGCGCCAGCCCGGCCCGCCACGGCGCATTGCGGGGCAGGACTGCGGCGAG
>JBDTUW010000837.1:0-2582 GCA_040007555.1 Acidobacteriota bacterium
CTACACCAAAAAGCCGGCACCTTTTCTTGAATCCCCCCAACGGCAGTTGGGGGATCGTTAAGGTCCAACCTTTCGGGTAAGCCACTCGCCTCCGAAGAAGTAGGCTGGACTTTAACAATCCCCCAACTGCCGTTGGGGGGATTCAAGAAAAGGTGCCGGCTTTTTGGTGTAGGTTGAACTTTAACCATCCCCCAACTTCCGTTGGGGGGATTGCTAGCAGCTCGCGCCACACCGCGCGCTTGTCGGTGAAGAAAAATTGTTTGAATCGGAGTTTTGCCTCCAGTGAAACTCATCGGTCTGAGGCGAAGCCTCGCTAGAGTACTTTCACCGCTTCGCGGTTGGGATAAACATGGCCAAACTCCAGTGCATCACTTCGTGGTGCCCGCGAGAATGTCCACACTCGAGAGCCACCCTGAGCTGGCCGCTCGCTCCGTTCTGCGTGGCACCGTCTCCGAAATGGTTACTACTTGAACCAGACACGCCACCGCGCCCCCAAAAAACCTTCTTTTTCATATCGTCCAATACTGGACAGCCTTTCGGCTCGGAACAATCAATCATACAGACGGAAGAGTCGATCAACCCATGGAAAGGGTTGTTGCAGCCAACGGTGAGTGTGCAGTGCATCTTCGGACGGAGAGCGACATGTTATTTAGTGTTAGTGAACTGGAAGGATTCGAGATCGTTGCGACGGACGGCGAGATCGGGACCGTTGAGCAAGTCTACTTCGATGACGAACGTTGGGCAGTGCGTTACATCGTCGTCAGTACCGGCAGCTGGCTGTCAGGCCGGCAAGTGCTCATCTCACCGTTCTCGGTGATGAGGGTGGACCGCAAGCAGAGAAGAATGAGTGTGACCCTCACCAGGAGTCAGGTCGAGAACAGTCCGAACATCGACACTCAAAAGCCGGTTACGCGCCAAATCGAAGCGAATCACCTGGATCATTACGGATATCCCTATTATTGGGGCGGTTCTTTCTTGTGGGGCGTGGAGGATCGCCCGGTTCTGACCTCGGCGCAATCGGCGACCGTCGCGGCGTCGGCGGACAGTACCTCGGGCAGCCCGACCTCTGATGGGACTGCGGCCGAACTGAGCCTCAATGCGGAGGACTTTCACTTGCGCAGTACATTCGAGGTCGTCGGCTACCATATCGAAGCTTCCGATGGACAGATCGGTCACGTCGAAGATTTCATCGTTGATGACGACTCCTGGGCGATTCGTTATCTGGCGATTGACACGCGCAACTGGTTGCCAGGCAAGAAGGTGCTCGTCTCGCCGCTGTGGATCTCCTCGATAGACTGGGCAGAGGGAAAAGTCCACGTCAATCTTTCATGTGACGGGGTTAAGCAGAGCCCCCTCTACGACTACTCCAAACTGCCCTCTCGTGAGTACGAAAAGCAGCTTCATGGACATTACGGCCAGGACGGCTACTGGGTGAGCCGATGAGTTCCTGGACATTCCATTGTTGGTAGAAGAAAGAGGGGTTATGGCGAGCAAAGGTAGACCCAATCTGACGATAGTCAATGACGAGATGTTTGAATCATCTGAACGGGCAGAGACTCTGTTGAAGGACTCGTGGCAACGGGCGCGGCAACAACAACTAACGAGACAGCTGACCCTCAATGCTGAAGTCAGGAAGCGATGGATCGAGGCTGACCCAATGCGTCCCGTCAGGTCCGAGCGTCAAGCGATGGTGCCAGCGCCTGCCGACACTTCTCGCGACGTAGTACCTTCCTTCGGGCTGTTGACACAGGCGCGCATGAGAAGGTCGTCGACAACGTGGTGGTATGGTTCGCTTCTGGCTTTGTGGCATTCACGCATGGCCAGAGGGATTGGGGCATCAGTCATCACGGTGCCCGGATCAGGTGGCGCGCTCAGCGTCCTCCAGGAGAGAGTGTCTCTTCCACCTCTGGACTACGAGCTCCAATTATGATTCCACAGCCACAACCACTGATCAGAGGAATACTTCAAGCCGACCAGTTCCGGCAACAACTAAGTTACTCCCTACACCAGGAGACACTCGGTTCAACTCCAATCACCATCGCCAAGCATGCTCAGGTCTACAACTGTGGTGACAGTGACGGATTGCTTTATTTCATCGAGAGTGGGCAGGTAAAGCTGCTTATGCTCTCGCCGGAAGACAGGGAGTGTCTGCTTGCAATCCATACCACGGGCGACGTGTTTGGAGAGATGTGTCTGTCGGGTGCCGGCACACGAATGGAAACCGCGACGGCAATGGAAGAGACGGTTCTCAAGCAGATTCCAGGCCGGCAATTCTTTGCGCGATTGTGCCGCGATTCGCTCTTCCTGGTTGGCTTCGTTCAATACCTCGCCGTGCGGATCGCCGATCAGCAGCAGGTCATAACTAATCTGACGACGGAGGATAGCGAACAACGCCTGGGTAAGACGCTATTACGACTGGCAAAAACACTTGGTATCAAGACCCCTGACAATACCTGCATTCCGCTGAGGATTACGCACGAGGAATTGTCAGAGATGGTGGGAACAACCCGCCCGCGGATCAGCGTCTTCATGCAGCGTTTCAAGGCCCTCGGCTTGATTGATACAGACGTGGATCGCTTTAT
>JBDTUW010000838.1:0-2579 GCA_040007555.1 Acidobacteriota bacterium
GCCACCCGTGTCGGCCTTATACACCCGAACCACACCCGCAGGCAGCGGGACCCCCAGACTGTTCTCCTTCGAGTTCTTGAACTCGATAAAGACGCCTACCTTTTCCTTGATCGGCTCGCCAGGGTTGTTGTAGCCCTGGTAATAGAACTGCTGCCCGTTAAGGACGAGTTCCTTTTTTACGGTGAAGTTCGCTGCTGAGAGCAGGCTGATCTGCTTTGTCTCATTGTTTTTCAGCGTCGTCGGTCGCTGCAGCCCATAGAGGTGGTACTCGAAGAAAGATTGCTCCTGGAACTGCGGTGCCTGCGCTCCTTGAGTCATCATTTCCGCCTTTCTCACCATGTCCCTGCCATTGATGGGGGTATCCTGGACGCGATTGACATCCCCGGCGACGAGCTTCAGTTCCGCATTTCGATAAGCAGCGCCACTCCGGTTATCGATCGTCACCCAACCGTTGAGGTCTGCCTTTGTATCGGTCTGGTTGACTACCACGACATAGTCAGAACGCCAGTTAATTCCGGTGGTCAAATAAGAGGCTTCGACGGTATGCGTTTCGCCGCCCGTGTTGTTGAGAGTCCAGACGAGTGTGGGCTTGGCGATCAGATCCGCCGGGAGTCGATCAAAGCGGATATCAGAGATATTGCTTGGATTGATGACTATCTGATCCCCTATCTGCCAAACCTGACCGTTATTGTTCGAGAGCAGAATGGCACGCGTCGGTACCATCTGTTCGGTGTTGTTCTCAAGCTTCCGTAAGACAAGGGTCAGCTCCTTGCCGACGTACTTATCGAGCAACTTCTGCGGATTAAGCAGGTCGTATTCGTAGCTCTGCTCGATCACTTCCAGACCGTTGGGAGCGGTCAGCGATTTGATGTGAACGGTCGTCGGATTGATCTGCTGCGCGACGTCCATAAACCGCAGTTGCGATGCTCCACGTGGAAGTCGAAGCGCGCGCGTGTCCTTGACCAATCCGAGATTTGAATTGTAGACGGTGATGGCAACGCTGCGCTGATCATCCAATGTGCTTTGCCCGGCAGTCTGCGTGGCCGGCTGATTTGCCTGCGTTTCCACTTCCTTCATCGCCTCCTCCGTCGGCCTTCGCCCATCAGCGGACAGATCAGCCTTCGCCATTTCAGCCTTTGGGCGGTCTTCACCAATGCCGGCGCCGGCCATTCCGGCAACCAGACTCACGGCCAACATATGCTTTAGAATCCCGCTAGCCAAACTGTGAAGGCGTCCGCCATCCCAGCTCGTTTCTTTTTTTTTGTTAATCATTATCATCCTCCTCCGAGAAGTGGCCGGGGGGCGGCACTTCCACGCCGTCTGAACGGGATTGCCCTCGTGGTCTTGCAGGCGACTCTCGGGATCGACTGAATTACCCGATCTCCATGCAGTATAATCTCACCCGTCGCTTGAGGATATGAAGGAGAGACTAATCATACAGGGCGCAACGGTTGTGACGCTTGACGCGGAGGATCGCGTTTAAGAGAGAGAGTCCTGCAGCCTGACCAACGACTCGTCGAACACGCGATGAGTGTTCGGAGTGCGGCTTCGTCGACACAGATGCCAGCTCACGCTATCGGTTGAAATAGAGTGCAACGCGAATTCGACTTCATTGCCGGAATACGTGAAGCAGCCCGTCGCGGAGCGCCCGACGACCACCTCATCCTGGGAATCGGCGATGACACAGCCGTCTGGCGTGCTCGTCGCGGCTATGAAAACCTCATTACCACGGACCTTCTTGTCGAGGATGTCGACTTCAAGAGCGAGTACGCTGTAGCAGAGTGGCTCGGACACAAGGTACTGGCGGTGAGTCTCAGCGACATCAGCGCGATGGGCGGACGTCCAAGATTCAGCCTGCTGTCGCTGGGTATTCCGCGCGCCTATGGAGAAAGCTTTTGGGCGAGGTTCTTTAAAGGTTTCTTTGCGCTTGCCGACCGGTACGGAGTCCAGTTGATCGGTGGTGACACCTCAGCGAGCCCTGACCGACTGGTGCTTGATTCGATCCTCATTGGTGAGTGTCCATCTGGTCACACGGTGCGGCGATCCGGGGCAGTAGTCGGCGATGAAATATATGTTACCGGCACGGTCGGCGCTGCGGCCGTTGGTTTGGACCGACTCAGCGCTGGGGTTCGAGTGATTCCGGGCTCTGATGATCTGACGCAGCGAGCATTGCAACGTCACCTGAGGCCCGAGCCACGGGTGGAGTTCGGGCAGCGGCTGGGAGAATGTGCTCTCGCTCACGCGATGATCGATATCAGCGACGGACTAGCGCAGGATCTCTCTCACATCTGTGAAGACAGCGGTGTAAGCGCCGAGATCAGGGCAGCGGCAGTACCCGTGGCGCCTGAAACAGGGTTGCTCTCGGATGACAGGCGGTCGGGTTTTGAGAAGGCGGTGAATAGTGGCGAAGAGTTCGAGTTGATCTTTACGGCTCATCCGTCCAGTGAAGGTCAGCTCATGACGCTTGCAAGGAAGTGCTCCGTTTCGCTGACAGCGATCGGCCGCGTGATCGCCCGCGATGACTCGGGTGTTTATGTCATCGATCCCGATGGCCACGGGCACCGCCGCCCTCTGACGCC
>JBDTUW010000839.1:0-2575 GCA_040007555.1 Acidobacteriota bacterium
AACGCAACCCGCTCTTCCGCGCCCTGCGGGTAGACAAGCTGACACTCGCAGCGCTTGAGGCAACCATCGCCTGCTATGCCGCGGGCCGTGGCGCCACTGAGATTCCGGCTCAGGTCGCCTTGAGGCTCACCTATGCCGAGATCAACCGCCGCGCCAGACGCTTCAAACAGCGCGCAGCCCAGCAGATTGCGCCTGCCATGCTCACTCTACTCGATGGGTTTTCAGTAGTCGGTGGGGGAGCAGCCCCAGAAGGCAAGCTGCCAACTACTCTGATGCAAGTCGAGATTGATGGCCTGACAGCAGTTGAGCTCGAGCAGCGTTTGCGGGAGTGCACTCCGCCAGTCATTTCCAGAATCCTCGACGATCGGCTCGTTCTCGACCTGCGAACCGTCACGGAGGCGGAAGAAGGAGACGTGCTCCACGCCCTCAAAACGTGCTCCAAAGTCTGAGAACGCCCATAAGGGATGCCGCGGGAAAAGAGGACCGCAGTACGAGCAGTAGGCTGAGACCCGGCGAAGACGCGCTTCAGCCTCAGCTCGCCTTACTTTGAGAGAATCCCTCGCGCCACTTCGATCGCGTCGTCGAGTCCCGTTACATCTCCATCCAGCTGGAGTTCATACACGGCGCGCGCTACCTCGCCGACCCGCGGGCCTGGCGTCATCCCAAGCTCGAGCAGATGCCTGCCTTTGAGCAGCGGCTCCGGAGCCCGCTCCGTTATCTGCAGTTCACGAACTCGCGCGATAAACCACTCCTCTGCTTCGGGTTTGAAGTCGCCCACACGGCCAAGACAATCGCCAAGGGCAACACGATAGAGCAGGTCTGGTTCCACCTCCCTCGCAAGCCGGCGAAACGTTCCATCGGTGACGGTAGTTCCATCCAGATGCGCTCGATAATAGTGCACCGGCGCCAGATGATGTCTCACCAGAGAAAGCGTCTGGCTGCGAACGTCGTAGCCTTCAATGGTGTTTACCAGTAGCCGATTTAGGAACGCCGCAGTCGACGGCACACCCGCAAGATCGTGTCCACGGGCACGAACCCTACCCTCCTCAAGCCGAGTGGTCGAAGGCTTTCCGAAATCGTGACACAACGCTCCGAGCATGATGGCGAGCTGCCTCGGCCGCGAAAGATCATCGATTAATCGCCGCGCCTCGTCGAGGACCATCCCAGTGTGGATAAAGACGTCTCCCTCCGGGTGCCACTCAGCGTCCTGCGGACAGTCGATCAGCGCGTTGATCTCCGGCCACAGCTGATTGATGATGCCAAGCTCGCGTGCCCGCCAGAGCCCGATGGAAGGACGCTCAGCAAGTAACCACTTCTCAACCTCGCGCCAGATTCGCTCAGCGGGCAGGTCTGTCAGATCGATCGAGCGACAAAGACTGACGGTGGCAGGTTCTATTTCATAGACAAAGCGTGCGGCGAATTGCATCGCCCGCAGGACCCGCAGGCTGTCGTCGATGAATGTCTCGGGATCAACCGCGCGAAGGCGTCGTCGCTTGATGTCTTCAATCCCATCGTGCGGGTCTATGCACTCCCCGGTCAAAGGATCGAACATGATCGCATTGATCGTAAAGTCTCTTCTCCGCGAAGCCTCCTCGAAAGTCATCGAAGGGTCGCCAACGATGACGAAGCCGCGGTGTCCCCGTCCGACCTTTGACTCCCGGCGCGGCAGACTAACATCGACCACGATATCTGCCGTCTCTTCATCTGGTGTCGTCAGTCTCAGCTTGAAGACAGTGAATGCTTCTCCAACAGCATTGACCGAGCCGTGAGCCGCAAGAAGACTTCGCAGCCCCGTTGCACTCAGGTGGTAGACCTCAAGGTCATAATCGTACCCATGAGGAACCTGACGCACATGATCGCGCACCCACCCTCCGACGAGCAGAGCACGACCTCCGGCTCGGGCAATCGCCTCACAGAGTTTGATGATTGATTTGGAGACCATTGGCGCCCCGCCCTCAAGCGCGCTTCTATGCAGCGGTGAGTGCATTGGATCTGGCGCCCTCACAGCTCACTGGCGAAAGCGAAATTCAGCAGACGCCCCTCATCAAAGTGATTCCCGATGAGTTGCAGGCCGATAGGCAACCCTGCTGCGGTCCATCCACAAGGCACACTGATGGCTGGGAGGCCTACGAGATTGAGCGTGACCGTATAAATATCGTTAAGATACATGGCCAGCGGATCGTCCGTCTTTTCACCGAGCTTGAACGCAGGCGTCGGCGCGGTCGGTGTCGCGATTACGTCACAGACTTCAAATGCCGCCTTGAAGTCGGCAACCAGCATGGTCCGAACCCTCTGTGCCTTCTCGTAATATGCGTCGTAGTACCCTGAGGAAAGCACAAACGTGCCAAGCATGATCCGTCGCTTTACCTCGGCGCCAAATCCCAGATCACGCGTCTTCCGATACATCTCGGATAGTGTGCGGGCCTCTTCCGCTCGAATACCGAAGCGCACGCCATCGTAGCGCGCCAGATTCGATGAGGCTTCAGCAGTGGCAATGATGTAATAGACGGCTACCACGTAGCGTGAATGTGGCAGGCTGACCGGAAGCACCATGGCTCCCTTGCGTTCAAGGTTG
>JBDTUW010000840.1:0-2574 GCA_040007555.1 Acidobacteriota bacterium
CGGCCATCCGCAGGTGAACAATGAGGGCGGAGGTGGCATGCCCGGCCTGGAAGAAATGTGGGATTTCCTGCTCAGCAATGGCAAATTGCTCTACGGCGTTGCGGTTGATGACGCGCACGTATTCAAGCGCCCGTGGGCGCGGGACGCTTCTCGGCCGGGACAAGGATGGGTCTTCGTCAGCGCGGAACGACTGACAGCCTCAGCAGTTCTGGCTGCGCTCGAGCGTGGTGACTTCTACTCATCAACCGGCGTCCAGCTTCAGAGTTATCAGTCAAGCGAGAAGGGAATCACGATCACGGTCAAAGAGGATAAGTCGACCAGGTATCGGATTCAGTTCATCGGGAAGGGGGGGCGCGTGCTCAAGCAGGAGATTGCTTCGCCCGCAACCTACCGAATGCAGGGCGATGAGGGGTATGTCAGGGCGAAGATCATTGATTCGAACGGTCGTTGCGCGTGGACACAGCCGGTCGTGCTTGGGAATCGATAGGGACCTTAGTCGGACTCGTTGATCATGTGGGAACTCCGAGGGTGCGCGAACGGTCTCGCTCAACCTTATTTGCCATCGTCGCGCCCGGAGACGGTCCGGACTATCGCTATCTCGAGTTGATTCTTAACCCCCGCTCTTGGGGCCACCTTGACGATAAATCTCACGCCTCCCAGTGATCGCTTGAACCCAAGTCCCGTCTTGCTCGCCGATTGCGCGGGCCCAAGTTTCCCAACGTAAAACTCCTTGACGCTCTCCATATCGTCATGGGTGCGCAATGTCGCGATTTGAGCCGCAGGGCCCCGCGCGATCCTGGTCACGACCTCCGCCTCGGGATAAATCAATTCGTCGAGCGGGAGTGGTGCACTCAAACCTTGTGCGACGGCTCTCTCCTTCAATCGCGCCGCTTCCTCCATCGCCCGGAAGGCCTCTCGCTGGCCTTGTGCACCTGCCCGCGCGCTTGCCTCCGCCTGTTTCAACTCGCGCTCGACACCGCGTCTGATCTCGTCCTCCAACTGAGAGGTGCCCCCAATCCGCGTTGCAATGCGAGTACCATTGACGCTCATCGAGAGCAGCGCAACACTGAGGATTCCGGCTGTGGCGAGTCCGGCAACTACCGCCACAAGTGCCCAGAACGCACCAGAGGACCCTTTTGGCTGTGGCACGGTGTAGAGCGGCGGAGATGCTTGGCGAAGGTCTCGTTGAAAGCGTGCTGTCTCTGACCCTTCGTAGTAATTCGGCGGTGCGCCAGATATTCCAGGTGCTCCTGACGAAGCGTACTGTCGGGTAGGGGCCAAGGTCTCCTCTCTCTCGACGAAAAGCGGAGCGCCGCATTGCCGGCAGTATCTCGCGCCCGGCTGACCTTCAAACCCGCAACTCACACAAATATTCATCATAACTTCCGACCCGGTTTTCGCTTCTTTCCGACTCGTCGTGACGTGATTGACAGTGACCGCCTCAAACGCTCAGACTACCCTGCTGGAGTACCAGACTCTACTACGCTCGAGGGTCCGAATTGTTCTCCGGATTCTGCCATCGAACTGGAAGCATCAAGGTACACATGCGCGAATGCGTCAGAGTTTAACGCGATTCATCGATTCCCACCTTCAATGACAAGAATACCCATTCCAGAGGGATCTTCAACCAGAGAGGGTTTCTTTGACCTGGATCATATCGGGCACTTGATGGCCGCGAGGCCCTTTATTCCCCACAGGACACTCGGAAATGGGCATACTCAGACCATTCTGGGAAATCTCAGACCGCGTCGATTTCTCCCTGAACTCGCACATGCGGAACGGCGGGAGTTCTCCACGGAGCCCGAGGTACGTGTCGTCGGATACTGCTCCTGGCAGGCTTCAAGGAAGCAGCGGCCAACACTCATCATTGTACATGGTCTCGAAGGGTCAGCAGACGCGAGCTACGTTCTCGGAACTGCGGGGAAGGCATTTCAACGCGGGTTCAATGTCATCCGCTACAATGTTCGCAACTGCGGTGGGACGGAGCACCTGACTCCCACGCTCTACCATTCAGGCCTGACGATCGACCTCCACCTCGTGATCAGGGAACTGGTCGAAGCAGACAAGTTGCCTGAGATATTTGTGGCGGGGTTTTCGATGGGTGGAAATCAGGCGCTGAAGATGGCTGGGGAGCTTGGGTCGCGATATCCGCGCCAACTGAGAGCGATCTGCGCGGTCAGCCCACCGATCGATCTCGCGCTTTGTTCGCGAACGATCGGTAGACCGCGAAACAAGATCTACGAATACAGATTCCTGCGCAGTCTGCGACGGCGGATGCTTCGGAAGGCGGAGCTTTTTCCCCAAAAGTATCCTGTCAAAGGTTTGATCCAAGGTTTGGATCACGTTCGGTCACTATGGGGTTTCGACGAAGTAATGGCTCCAGCCTATGGATTCGAGAGCGCGGCCGAGTACTACGCGAAGGCGAGCGCACGGCCCCTCATTGAGCAGATCGAGGTGCCGACTCTGATCATCCATGCGCAGAACGACCCCTTTATTCCCATGACCGGGTTTGAGGATGAGGCGATTACGAAAAATCCGTCGATCCTGTTTCTCAACCCGACGGATGGTGGGCAT
>JBDTUW010000841.1:0-2573 GCA_040007555.1 Acidobacteriota bacterium
TAGGGATTACGTCGTAGTAAAACGACCAGCCGGGCAGAAATGTCAGAGTCACAAAACAAGGGAGTGCCGTTAACAATGCGACACGCGGAACGCGCATACTGGATGACATACTAGACGACGATGCCGGACTCATTCGACCCACTTGAGTATCTAACACACTTACGGCGAAACCTAAAAGTCGCGGTAGTGGCGGTGTCGTGTGCGGCCGTGCTGGCCGGCGGCGCGTCGCTGTTGCTGACGAAACAATTCACCGCCACCGCAACGCTGGTGATCGAGCCTCCTGTGGCGAATGATCCACGAGCCGCCACAGCCGTTACACCCGTGTATTTGGAGTCGCTCAAGACCTACGAACAATTCGCTTCCAGCGACACACTTTTCGCCAAGGCTTGCCAGAAGTTTGGACTCTCTGAAACGCCGGGCACGACGTGTACGGAGTCCTTTAAGCGGAGCGTGCTGCGCGTAGCGAAACTCAAGGACACGAAAGTGCTGCAAATCGGGGTCACGCTGCCAGACCCCAAGCGGGCGCAACAACTGGTGGAGTATTTAGCAACCGAAACGGTGGCCTTGAATCGATCGCTGGCGAAAGACGGGGATCGGGAAGTGCAGGCAGATGTCGCGACTCAATTGAGCTTGGCGAATGACCAATTGCGGCAGGCTCGCACCGAGTACGAATCCGCGGTAGGCAGCGGAACGGATCAGTTGCTGGAAGAAGAAGTTCGTACGCTGAGCGATCTGAAGGCTCGGACGAATGTGGAGGCCTTGCGGTCTCGAACCGTGCTGGCAGAACTGAATTCGCGAAAAGAGGAAGCGGCAGCGGAACAGGCCCGGTTAAATTCGCTCACCTCCGAAGCGGCGTCGCTGGACAAACAACTCGCCACACAATCGACCGCTCTGGCTACGGCACGAGCTCGACGCGAGCGGTCGACGGAAGCTCTGCGAGTCGCAGAGGCAACGCGTGACGCGTGGTCCCGCAGAGCCAATGAAGCGGCGATCTCCAGTGGACAACGAACCGAACAGCTCCGAGTGGTTGATCCAGGGGTGGTGCCGCAGCAACCGAGTTTTCCGAACCCGCCACTCTACATTGGTGTGGCAATTCTTTTAAGCAGCCTTCTGGTCTTGGCGTATCTGAGTCTGCGTTACGGAATGGATCGTCAACGCGAGCAGCAGCAATTGCGCGCGGAACTGGAAGGTATCGCGAACGACTACAAGGCGGCTCGCGGTGGTCAACGCTGAGCCGAACCGGAACCAGGTTGCGCCGGCGCTGATCATCGGCTCGGCCTCCGCGGTCGCCGTATTTCTCCCGCCACTGGTAACTGCGGTTTTTCTTGCCTGCGCGCTCGCGATTCCCCTAGTCTGGTGGACGCTTTCCGGAGTCGGCAGGTGGCTCACCCTGTTCTTTTTCGTCGCGTTACTCTTGCCGCCGTTGCCAATTCCCCTGGGGGACACCGGACCGCATCCTGCGATTCTGATCGCCGCGCTCGGCGTCATCTCCGGGGTTGTCCGCCTGGATCAGTGGCGATGGCGGTGGCGCACGATGGACGTAGCGGTTCTTGCCCTTACGTTCGCTCTCACCGTGAGTGTTGGGTTTGCGGCGCTGTATTCTGGGGTCGCTATCGCAGTTGGGTCCGCCATTCGCGTTGCGTTGTTTTGCATCGGCGTGTCCGTCTATTTTGCGTCGACGCACGGGCCTGAGCGCGACCTGGATGGTTCCCGGATGACGCGCACGCTGTTCGCCATTGGCACGATCGCGGCGCTGTTCGGGTGCATCGATTTCCTGTATCAGTTGCCGGCACCAGCCGGGTTTGAACCCCAGTTTCTTTGGCTGGAGTCCGGTGTATATCGGCGAGCGCAGGGATTATTTTATGAGTCAAGCACGCTGGGCAATTTCTGCTCGTTCTTTCTCGTTTTTGTCGCGGTGGCAATCGCGGAGCACAAACCGAGGCGGATCCTGCCGATCCCGGTCCTAGCTATTGGAGCTGTCGTTTTCGCTTCGGCTATGTTGCTTTCTTTTTCACGAGCCTCGGTGATCGCGTGTTTGATTTCGCTGGCGACTCTGGCCTGGATGGAGAGAGCCCGCTGGTTTTCGCGCCGCAGTTCACTCTGGGTGGCCCTACTTGTGTGCGCGGCTGTTGTTCTCTTCGCGATCTCCGTTCCAGAGGTTGCGGAAGGCTACTGGGGCCGCGTGCAGCTGGCCTTCGGCAGTATCCAGGATTCGCCGGATCGCGCATTGTCGGGACGGTTAGAGAGTTGGACCACAGTATTTGGGTTCATCTTGGAACACCCCTTGCAGACGTTCTTTGGCATTGGTTATAAGACGCTGCCGTACACCCAGTTTCTGGGGCGATCGGTCATCGCCGACAACATGTATTTATCCCTGCTGGTGGAGACAGGTGTATTCGGTCTACTGGCGTTGTTGGCACTCAATTTCGCAATCCTGGTCACGGCCTGGAAGGCGCAGCGCTTGGGTTCGTTTTACGGCAAATGGCTCTTTTGTTTTTGGATCGGCGAGAGCTTGCAAATGCTGAGCGGAGACATCCTCACCTATTGGCGGGTGCTGCCGTTGTACTTTTGGC
>JBDTUW010000842.1:0-2567 GCA_040007555.1 Acidobacteriota bacterium
GGTTCGCCGGGCATCCACCAAATTTGGGACTGCAGGGACGGCAGCGACAATCAGTGGCAGCGGCAACAGGAACTGCTGTCCCTGCTGTCCTTGTTGTCTCTTGAGTCGGGGGCCCCTGCTGTACCCTACCCTGTTAATCCTTCAGCAAGCCCGAGAGATTCTGGAATGGTGTGTTGAAACTCCCCACTGCAGACTTGGCCGACGGAGCGGGGGAGGCTGGTAAGTCCTTCGGGGCGACAGGACCTTCTTCCGAACCGGTTGCCTCATCAGATATTGTCGCGGAAGGCTCAATCGTCCGGCGCCGGTACACCGGGCGCTCAAACATCGGTGAGATCCTCGTCCATTCGCCCGTCGCGTGAGGGTCCGCGATCAGCCGTTGCATCGCCTCCACCTTTGAATCCAGATCGTCGAGATATGAAAGCATCAAGGCTTCGGGCGTCATCGGCAGCTTCGGCGAACCGTGCTCAAGCTTTCCATGATGGGTGATCAGCAGATGCAACAAGTGCTGCCGCAGCTCGGACGGGAAATCGGGAATCTCCCTGATGTGATCCGATACCATGATCGTTTCCATCGTCAGATGCCCGATCAGCTGTCCCTCGGTGGTGTACCCAAAACCGCGCTCGTAGCTCAGCTCATCGATCTTGCCAAAGTCGTGGAGCACCGCCCCGGTCTGCAAGAGGTCAACATCGATCCCGCTGTAGTGTTCTCCAACCTTGCGGCACAGACGCACGAGGGAGAGCGAATGCTCGAGCAATCCCCCGAGATACGGATGATGCATGGTCTTTGCGGCGGGTGCCCGCCGGAACTTCCGCGCGGTCTCCTCGTTGGCAAAAATGCCCTCGAGCAACCGGCGCAGGTGCACATTCCTGAAGCCGCGCACCGTTTCCATCAGTTCCGCGAACATCTCGTCAGTATCGTATTTCGTTGTCGGAAAGTAGTGCGCGAGGTCGATCTCGCGTTCGTCACAGCGACGCATTCGATGGACAGCAAGCTGGAGGTGATTGCGGTAGGTATTGACCAACCCTCGAACAAAAACGATGTCTTCCCGGTCGAAGGTATGGATCACCTCGTCGAAGTTGTCCCACCATTGAGCGGCGATGTCTCCGCTCTTATCCGAGAGCGTCATGAGAACAAATTGCCCGCCCGTTTTCTTCGTGCGCAATTCCTTCGATTTGACCAGCAACGTCGTACTCACGTTCTGGTTCGGGACGAAGTCGCTGATAAATATCTTCATGATGTGAGGAGTGGGTTCAATGAGCGGTGATCGACAGGGAGGTGGGAGGCCAACCACCGCTCGGGTTCAGAGAAACTATCACTACGGCGAAAACTCAGGGTTTGACGGGAGCTGCCGCTTTGGTAGTCTCTTTCGGTTCTTCCTTCTTTTCCTTGTCTTTGTCCTTATCCTTCTTCTTACCCTTGCGATTCTCATCGGAATACGGCACACGCTTGATCTGTGCCGACTTAACCTTGCTCTCGGCTAGTTGATAGCGCGGGTCGACTTCGATAAAGGCTTCACCGCGAACTTTGTCAAGATACTTGTCCATCTCCGTCGCGCCGCGTTCGTAGGTTATTCGCTGAGCGACCTCGTCACCAACCTCCTTTTCGTCAAAGGGTTTGATAACGGGTTCCTTGCGCGAATCGACCCTGAATATTACATATCCCGCGGCCAGCATGATGGGGTCTGTAACCGTCCCGACAGGCGCATTGGCGACCGCTGGCCGAATCTCGTCTGCAAGCTCGGAGATCTTCACCGGAAGATCGATGAGACCACCTTTCTTGCCAAGATCCTCTTCCGAAAAACGCTTGGCCAGCGATGGGAAGTCGGCGGTTCCGGCGCGAGCCTGAGTGACTACGTCTTTGGCGCGTTCGAGAGCCTGGGCACTGTTGTCCTTCCCGATGACGATCAAGATGCGACTGAGACTGATCTCACCAGGCGAGGTGAAGGCTTCCTTGTGCTGCTCGTAATAGTCGCGTTTCTCTTTCTCGGTCAGGCCGTGGTAGATCTTTCCAAAGACCTCGCGATTTCGCACGGCTTCTGAAGAAAAGCGGTTCCGAAGCATCCGGCGAACCTCCTGAATGTCAACCCCAGCCTCGCGCATCTTTTGCTCGAGGTCTTCCAGCGAGGCCAGGTTATTCTCCTTCATAACACGCAGCAGCTGCTGGTTGACCTGGGGTTCGACGTCGATCGAGAGATCCTTAGCGCGCTGACTGAGGAGTTCCGTGTCGATCAGCCCGTCAAGAATAATCGGCTTGAGCTCGTTGAACTGCTTCTCAAGTTCCGCGTCTTTGAGACCGCGCGCTTTGAGTTCCTGCAAAAGTTCCTCCTGGGCGCGCAGATAGGCAGACCGCAGGATGACACTCGAATTAACCCGCGCGACGATCTCATCAACGACCTTCGCCTCGCCCTCCTGTGCCCGGGCTTCTGCTGCGAGGACCGCGATCAGCAGCATCGAGAGGCAAGCTGCTCCACATCGAAAAAACTTCATCTCAGCAACTCCTTTGTGACCACCCGTAAAAAACTGGGGGTTCAAATTCAATCTTCTCTTTCAGCCGCGCTAGCCTTCACT
>JBDTUW010000843.1:0-2566 GCA_040007555.1 Acidobacteriota bacterium
CGCCCCTACCGCCCTCCGTGAAGTTGGAATTATCGGCGAGAGAGGTCGGCATCGGCTCACTGCGCCGCTACCATCTCCTGCAATCGCGCGGTGTGCTCGGCGAGGAACTTTCCCGTATAAGACGTGCCTACCTGCATAATCTCTTCCGGCGTTCCGACGGCGACGATCTCTCCACCCTCGCCTCCACCTTCGGGCCCGAGGTCGATGATCCAGTCAGCAGTCATGATGACGTCCAGATTGTGCTCGATCACGACGAGTGACCCGCCCGCTTCGATCAATCGGCGGAATGAAGCCAGCAGCTTATTGATATCCTCGAAATGAAGCCCCGTCGTGGGCTCATCGAAGATATAGAGCATCTTCTCTCCTGATCGCTTTGAAAGGTAGGACGCCAGTTTGACGCGTTGTGCCTCGCCACCGGAGAGAGTCGTGGCCGATTGCCCGAGCCGGAGGTAGCCAAGCCCGACATCATCGAGGACGCGAAGCTTGCCTGCAATCCGTTGTGTCTGTGAGAAGAACACCATCGCCTCGCGCACAGTCATTTGCAGAACCTCGTGGATGTTCTTCCCGCGATACTTGATCTCGAGCAGACTCGACTTGAACCGGGTGCCCTGACACTCCTCACAAACAAGTTCGACGTCGGCGAGGAACTGCATCTCGACGGTCACCGTCCCGTCACCCTGGCACGTATCGCAGCGCCCTCCCGGCACATTAAAGGAGAAATGACTTGCGGTCAGTCCGCGTGCTTGTGATTCCCGTGTCGCGGCAAAGAGCTCGCGAATCGCGTCGTAAACCTTGATGTAGGTGACGGGATTCGAACGGGGCGTTCGCCCGATCGGTGACTGATCCACCAGGGTAACTTCGTCAAGATATTGCCCCCCGGTAAGGTTCGAGAACGTTCCTACCGGGCCCTGCCAGTCACCGCGCTGCTGTCGCAGTCCGGCATAGAGGCAATCATGGACCAGGGTGGATTTCCCAGAGCCGGAAACACCTGTGATGCAGACCATCGAACCGAGCGGAATATCGACGTCGATGTTCTTCAGGTTATGTTGACGGACCCCACGCAATTCGATGCGGTGCTTTCCTGGCGGCCGGCGCTCCGCCGGGGTCTTGATATGCAGCTCGCCACGAAGATATTTACCTGTCAGCGACGCCTCGTGTTTGATCAAGCCTTTAAAGGAGCCTTCATAGACGATCTCTCCGCCGAGCTCACCCGCTCCCAGCCCGATATCGAGGATGTGATCAGCTGCCCTCATCATCTCGGCTTCATGTTCAACCACCAGAACCGTATTACCGATGTCGCGCAGATTCTCGAGCAGGTCAATCAGCCGGCGGCTGTCGCGCGGATGCAAACCGATCGAGGGCTCATCGAGGACGTAGAGCGCACCGACAAGCGATGAGCCGAGGTGCGTCGCGAGCTGAATTCGCTGTGCTTCGCCACCAGAGAGTGTCGACGCAAGACGGTCGAGCGTCAGATAGTCGAGCCCAACATCAACGAGAAACTTCAGTCGTTGTGCGATCTCCTTCAAAAGACGCTCCGCAATTGACGCCTGCTCCTCAGTCAGCTTGAGATTCTCAAAGAAAGTGACTGCCTCCTTGATCGGCAGCCTGCACACCTGTGGTAATGAGATTCCCCCGATGAGGACGTCACGTGCCTCTGCTCGAAGGCGTTGACCATCACAATCCGGGCATCGGGTGTAGCCGCGATATTTTGCGAGAAAGACGCGGACGTGAAGTTTGTATTTCTTGGTTTCCAGCCAGTCAAAGAAGCCCCTGACGCCGGTAAATCCCTCGCCACCTTCTATCACCGCGCGTTGCAGAAGGAGCGGTAGTTGGCTGTAAGGGGTACTCATCGAGATACCCTCGCGCCGCGCGAACTTTTTCAGTTCGGTTCGCCACCATTCAAACTGAGGCTTGGTGAAGGGCTCAATCGCGCCATCGGTCAGTGTGCGTTCGCGATCGGGAAATACCAGGTCCCAGTCGAGACCGATTGTGTTTCCAAAGCCCTGGCAGGTCGGACAAGCACCAAACGGATTGTTAAAACTAAACAGCCTTGGCTCGGGTCTGATGTAGCCCAAGCCACAGTTCTTGCACTCAAACCGCTCGGAGAAGTTTAGCCTTCGGGCCGGCTCAGAAGCGTCGGGGCCTGGAATCAGAACGACTGCCTCGCCGTGGCCTTCCTGAAAGCATGTCTCGATCGAATCCGCGAGACGTGACCGAACGTCCGGGCGTGCCGTCAGCCGATCTACGAGCACATATATGTCATCAAAAGAGTCAAGCGTGAAGCTGTCGGGGGTCTGAAGCTCGATGATTTCGCCGATAGACGCGTTGTAGAGTCGAGTCAGCCCCCGTTGCATCAGACTCATGACATGAGCTTTGACATTACTGCCGCCGCGCGCCGCTCCCTTCCGTGGCTTCTTTGGTTTTGCGCCCTTGAGGATCGCTTGAGCGGACCTCTCTTTCACCGTGACTGCCAGCTTCGCACCGTTTGCCGAAGCCGCCGTAAGTTCGCTGCCAGCAGCGGCAGGGAAGAGCACGTAGAATCGGGTGCCGCTCTCGACGTCGGCGA
>JBDTUW010000844.1:0-2563 GCA_040007555.1 Acidobacteriota bacterium
ATCCTGACGCTCCGATTTTCAAGCACTGCACGTTTGGAATCGTTGAGGACTATCGCAAGGTCATTCCCCTACTGCGCGAGCGGCTCGCGTCCGAGCAGCGATGAACCAGACTTTAGCGACACGCGAGGTTTTCTGGAACATCACGCATGTCTGGGTGATGTATCTGCTTTTCTTCCTCGCGGTGGTAATTGCGACGTACGGTCTCTATCGGCGCATCGCGCGGTGGAGACGCGGAATGCCCGTCGATCGCTTCGATCGCACGCCAGAGCGGCTCCGGATGTTTCTCAGGCACGCTCTCGCTCAGGGTCGCACAGTCAGAGAGCATTCGAGCGCCGTCTTCCATACGCTGATCTATACCGGGTTTATTGTTCTTACTATCGCGACCACAGTTGTCTTTCTTGACTACGACCTCGGTTTGCCGCTCATGCGCGGCAACTTTTATCTTTATTTCCAGTCTTTCTTTGTTGATGTTTTTGGCGCCCTGGTGGTTGTAGGAGTGCTGATCGCGATTGTCCGTCGAGTTGTCATCAAACCGGCAAAGCTGGTCTTTACGGGTGAAGCGACGGGAATTCTCCTGGCGATTCTCTTGATCGCGGTGACTGGCTTTCTCCTTGAGGGATGGCGCATCGCGGTAACTGCCGACCCGTGGGGTAGCTGGTCGCCGGTTGGCTACCTTATCGCCCGAGGCTCCGATGCGGTGATGAGCGGGGACTCCATGCGGGTGGCGCACCTCATCGCCTGGTGGACGCACGCGTGTCTTGTCTTTGGCTTTCTCGCGTGGGCGCCTTACACAAAGATGGCTCACGTCGTCTTTGGCCCGCTGAACATCTACACCAGTGCACTGGCGCCCATCGGGGCATCGCTGAAAACTATTGATTTTGAGAAGGCCGAGACACTGGGAGTCAAGACGCTCTCCGGATTCACCTGGAAGGACTTGGCGGACTTTGATGCCTGCACGGAATGTGGCCGTTGCACCTCCGTTTGCCCGGCGCATACTGTCGGCAAGGAGCTCTCACCGCGCGACCTCATCCTCGACCTCCAGGCGTTCATGCATAGCGATGCTGATCAGAGTGCCGTTTCGATCGTTCGCGCCGTGCCGGCCGCATCCCCCGCGGCACTTTGGGCTTGCACGACGTGTGGGGCCTGCGTTGAAGCCTGCCCGGTATTCATTGAACAGATGCCAAAGATCGTCGATATGCGACGATATCTCGTCATGGAGGAGGCAGACTTTCCCGAGACGATGCAGGAGGCGATCACCTCACTTGAGTCACGCGGTCATCCGTTTCGCGGGACACAAGCGAGCCGCCTTGATTGGACTGACGGATTGAACATCAGAACCATCGCTGAGGCGAGAGATGCCGAGGTGCTCTTCTGGGTGGGGTGCGGTGGAGCTTTAATTGAGCGAAATCAGAAGGTCGTTCGCGCGACCGCCGAGCTGCTTGAGCTGGCGGGAGTCAGTTTCGCCATTCTCGGTCGTGAGGAGAAGTGCACTGGTGATCCCGCGCGCCGCATCGGAAACGAATTCCTCTTCAAGATGCTCGCAGAAGAGAACACGGAGCGCCTCAACAGTTATGGTGTCAAGAAGATCGTTACCTCGTGTCCACATTGTTTCAATACATTTCGAAACGAGTATCCGCAGTTTGGCGGCAATTTCGAGGTATATCATCACAGCGAGTTTCTCGCCGCGCTTGTCGCGCAGGGCAAGCTCAAGGCGCAATCGCTTTCGGAACGGCAGGTAACTTTTCACGATCCCTGCTATCTTGGGCGTCAGAATGGTGTCTTTGATGCGCCGCGGGAGCTGGTACAGATATCCACAAAGGCTCCACTGCTTGAGATGAAGCAGAGCCGCTCCGATAGTTTCTGTTGCGGAGGTGGTGGGGGCATGAGTTTTATCGAGGAACCGAAGGACAAACGCGTCAATCAGGAGCGCGCACGCCAGATTCTGGAAACCGGCGCCGATGTTGTCGCTGTCGGTTGTCCGTTTTGTCTGACCATGCTCGAAGATGGAGTCAACGCGCGAAAGGGTGAGCGAGATGTTCGCGTCATGGACATCTCCGAGATTCTCCTCGAAGCGGTGAAGACATCCGCGAGGGACACGTAAAGGAGCCGAAAGTGGATCTCAACTTAACCCCAGCTGAAGAGGAATTTCGCGACGAAGCCCGCGCCTGGCTTGAAGGCAACATCCCTGCGCCTTTCACCGGCGCGAGGAACGAAGACGAGCAGGGCGAATACTTCACCTATCTGCGCGCCTGGCAGCGCAAAGTATCCGAAGGCGGCTGGGCCGGCCTGTCATGGCCAAAGGAGGTCGGAGGTCGAGGCGCAGCGTTGATCGAACAGGCGATCTTTCAGGAGGAATGGGCCCGGGCTGAAGCCCCTCCGCTGATCAATGTTCTCGGCCTTTCTCTGATAGGGCCGACGATCATTGCGGTTGGAACGGAGGAGCAGAAGCGCCGCTACTTGCCAAAGATTCTGTCAGCCGAGGAGATATGGTGTCAGGGTTTTTCGGAGCCGAATGCTGGCAGCGACGTTGCAGCACTCGGGACCAAGGCAGTGCGCGATGGCG
>JBDTUW010000845.1:0-2561 GCA_040007555.1 Acidobacteriota bacterium
GTGGATCTCCGGGAGTCTGCCATTCGGGGATGGGGGCCGGCTGTGACAACGTGTAGACGCCTTCCTTAATGAGGAC
Source organism: Acidobacteriota bacterium (assembly GCA_040007555.1). Classification (GTDB taxonomy): domain Bacteria; phylum Acidobacteriota; class Blastocatellia; order RBC074; family RBC074; genus JANNRD01. The sequence goes on from JBDTUW010000845.1 coordinate 77, forward strand.
ACCCATCAGTGTCGCCGTCAGGCTCTTGCCCATCGACCAGCTCTCGAGCGGCGTACTCGAAGTAATGCCGTCGCCATACCGCTCCGCGATAATCCGTCCCTTCCATGTGACTACGAATGCCGCGGTCATCGCTGTTGCGTTTTCGAAAGCGGCGTCCAAAGCGGCTTTGAGTTTGGCTCCATCGATCTCTGGCGGTAATCCGGCGTTGGGCAGGACATCGCCATTTGGCCAGCGTTGCTTCGAAGCATCCGGAAGGCGACTCTTGACGGTGGTGGGTTTGAACAATAAGGAATTTGAACCCAATGGCAGCGTCACGCAGCCCTGACTTCCAAGGTACCTGGCGGTGCGAGTCACGCCGCTGGGGAGGGTAATGTGAACGGCTTTGTTGACGCGATCGATGACTGGTTTCGCAACCTTCGCGCGCTCTTCCAGTGGGCTCACGAAGTAGCCGAGGTTCGCAGCAGCAAAGTCGGGGTCGAGTCCGGTGATAAACACGGCCGAGCACATGACCTTGGCTAATCCAGCGGTGTGGTGCTCCAGAGCATCTCCTGGCGGTGGAACGTACGGCGTATTGATCTCCAGCAATTTTGCCCGTGCGATTAGCGCTTCTCTTTCGGAATCACCTTGCTGCGACAGTGTCGAGTCGGCGAGCAGAATAGCGGTAACCAAAGAGATCAGTATCTTTCTCATGTTCATCTCCTAGGCAGGCGCGACGAGAAGTCGCATAGTCCGGCGAACCGGGGCACTATTGGTTCTTCATAACGAGAGCGTCTTCATGAAAGCCACGCGCCAGTCGCGTCACGCGACGCTGGCGGAGGTCTGAGGCAAAAGCATCGGTAAGGTACCACGGTGGTTCCATCGCGAGCTACAGACACTGAGCCGTGGACGAATGAGGATTCTATTGCCGATATCTAAGCAAGCGGCCCATGGCGGCTCTGATTGCACAGTAAAGGAAGGCCCTTGCACTCCAGGACCGACGCCTCGCAACGATGGCGGACGGCGCCTGAACCTGGCCTGCAAGGCGCGTCTCTGCCATGATGCGTTCGGTTGGAAACCCGCTTCGCCCCCGCCAACGTTTTTTCTGACACCCTCCTTAGGTCATGGGCTACTCGACGGCGGCTGGGGGCTACAACTTCTCAATTACGGCGACCAACCTCAACAACCGTATAAGTGACCCGTAAGTTGCGGGCAGTCAACCCACTCTGCCGCGAAAGAGAGCGACGCAAATGATCCTTAGAATGTGCGAGAGCAAGACCAGCCTCTCTCAAGCCGCCGCAGAGCAGGCCAGTGCGGCGATCCTCCGGGCAATCTCTTCCAACGGATGCGCGCGGATTCTCGTCGCGACTGGCGCTTCCCAGTTCGAGTTTCTTGAAATGCTGACCTCGACGCCTGGCATCGACTGGTCCGTAGTGGAAATGTTTCACCTGGATGAGTACATCGGCTTGCCGATCGCGCATCGTGCAAGCTTTCGGCAATACCTCATCGATCGGTTCATCGAAAAAACCGATGTCTTGCGATACCACCTGCTTGACGGCGAAGGCGATTTGCAGATAGTGATTGCCACCGTCAGCGCGGCCATCGCCTCTGCGCCGATCGACATCGCGTTTGTTGGTATTGGGGAGAACGGCCACCTGGCGTTTAATGATCCGCCTGCCGACTTTGAGACAGAAGCTCCCTACATCATCGTCAATCTGGATGAGGCATGTCGTCTTCAGCAGGTGGGAGAAGGTTGGTTCGCCAATCTCGATGAGGTTCCAACTCAGGCAATATCGATCTCGATCCGTCAGATTATGAAGGCGCGAGAGATCATTTGTATCGCACCTGAGGCGAGAAAGGCATCAGCCGTGAAGGCCTGTTTTGAAGGCGAAATCAGCCCCGCGCACCCGGCGTCCATCCTTGGCGAGCATCCACACGTCACCGTCTACCTCGATCGGGAGTCGGCTTCACTCCTGGATCCAGCGCTTTTGGGCTGATGCGGATCTCGGATTGGACACTCTGCCGACAGCGAGAGGGGAGTCATGCAGCGCAATTTGCCTGGATTGCGGTGGCCTGCAATTCGCCAACTGCGGATACAACGAGGCACAATGTAGGCAAATTGCGCTAGACACGTGGACCCGATTCAGATCCGTGATGCCCGGGATCAGAGCGATGCTGCTCAGGTGATGCGATTTGTCAGTTGCCTTTGCATCTTTGCGCCCTTGCGTTGAAGAAGACTCCACACCGTCGCTGCCGCACGTCTATGCGCCCGCACTCAGAAATTCAATTCATGATTCTCTACGACGAGTATTTCAGCAGTGAGAAAACGTCATAACCCGTAAAACGATCTCTCCCCTTGAGGAATTCGAGCTCGACCACAAATGCCAGCCCCGCGAGTCGCCCGCCGAGTCGTTCCACCAGCTTAACCACGGCTTCCGCCGTACCGCCGGTTGCCAGCAGGTCGTCAGCGATAATTACTTTGTGCCCGGCACCGACCGCGTCTCGATGA
>JBDTUW010000846.1:0-2559 GCA_040007555.1 Acidobacteriota bacterium
CGCTCGATGCTGATCTTCTTTTTGATGTGCGATTTTTGCCCAACCCACATTTCGTTCCCGAGCTTAAGGCATTAACGGGAAACGACCAGCCAGTGATCGACTTTCTTCAACAGAGTGGTGAGGTTGGGGAAACGATCGATCGCTTCACGGATCTTCTCTCCTATTTGCTGCCGCTCTATCGACGCGAGGGCAAGAGCTATGTCACAGTCGGCATCGGCTGTACTGGCGGAAAGCATCGATCGGTGGCTGTTGCCAACGCGCTGGCGGCGCGGCTGAATGGCGATGGCTATGAGGCGCGCGTGACGCATCGTGATGTCAAGAAATAAGCGCCGGGAATTGCTGCGGAGGATTGGATGCCACTGATAGGCGGTGTGGTGGTTACCCACGGGAATCTGGCTGCGGAGCTGGTCAATGCGGCCGAGACTATTGTCGGCGACATCCGGCATATCACAGCCGTTTCGATTGGCTGGCACGATGATGTCGATATTGCCCGCGAAGAGATCGGCAAGGCGATCAAACGTGTCGAGACTGGCGCTGGCGTGCTTGTGCTGACGGATATGTTCGGCGGGACGCCGACAAATCTTGCCTGCACGTTTATCGGCGAGGCAGCAATCGAAGTTGTGACTGGTGTCAATCTGCCGATGATCATCAAGCTCGCCGACCAGCAGAACGACGAAGCGTTGTCAGTGGTAGCCCGCCGCGTCCGGGATCAGGGCCAGAAGAATATTTATCTTGCCAGCGAGGTGCTCGCTCCCGGAAGGAGCAGCTAGAGACTGAGCCAGAGGCTGAGAGCCTGAGCCAGAGGCTGAGAGAAGAATGCAGAGCCGCTTCGTGACGATTCAGAATCGACTGGGCCTGCATGCGAGGGCTGCGGCAAAGCTGGTGCGGCTCGCTGCTACGTTCCAGAGCGAGATTCAGGTGGCGAGAACGGATGCGCGCTCGCAGCAGGCTGATGCAAAGAGTATCCTCGGTCTCTTACTTCTTGCGGCGACGCAGGGAACTGAGATTGAGGTCAGCGCTCAAGGCGAGGATGAGGAAGCGGCGGTAGATGCGCTCTGCAAGCTGATCGATGATCACCTCGGAGAGTACTAAACTGGTCGGTTGTCGAAAGAGGGTCTGATATGGGCCGGGCACCGCACAGAGGACGAGAGGAGCGGCTTGAGGGCATAGGGGTTTCGCCCGGCGTTGCCATTGGAGGAGCCTTCCTCGTGGATGATCCGCGTGGTCGCATCGTCCGCAGATATCTTCCCGCGGGTGAAGTCGAGGTGGAGGTTGAACGCTTTCGCAACGCGGTAAGCCTCTCTCAGCACCAGCTTCAGGAGGCCAAGGAGCGACTAAGAGAGGCACTTGGCGACGAGCAGGCCTACATTCTCGAAGCTCATCTGCTCATGCTCCAGGACCGGGGTCTTGGGCGACAGATCGAGGGCTTTATCCGTGATAATCGCGCGAATTCCGAGTGGGCGGTGCGCGAGATCGCAAACCGGCTGTTGGAGGTGTACTCGCATATCGCCGACAGCTACCTGCGTGAACGCGGCAACGATATCGAGGATGTTGCCAGGCGTTTGATCAAGATACTCTCGGGCACGCAGACGCGTGATCTGAGCCAGCTTGCCTCTGATGCGGTGATCGTTGCGGATCATCTGCTTCCATCCGTAGCGGCGGAACTCGATCCAAACAAAGTATTGGGCTTTGTCACAAGTGTCGGAGGATCGACCTCTCACACCGCAATTATTGCGCGCAGTCTGGGCATTCCGGCTGTCGTCGGGCTCCGCGCGATTACGTCCCGCGTGCAAGCGGACGAGACCATGGTCATTGATGGGACGACGGGTATCGTCGTGCTCCGGCCCTCGCCGGAGACGATGCGCTTCTACAACGAGCAGAGACTTCGCGAACAACAGCAACAGCAGTTTGATCTTGAGGAGCGCGAACTTCCGTCGGTGACGCGTGATGGGCAAGAGATCACGCTGAGAGCCAACATCGAATTGCTTGAAGAGATCGATTCGATTCATCTGTCGAACGCCAAGGGGGTTGGTCTCTATCGCTCGGAGTATTTGTATGCGCAGGCGGAGCTTGGCTTGCCCTCAGAGGACGAGCAGTTCGAGGTGTACCAGCTTCTTGCGGAGATGAGCGGGGATGATGGAGCCGTCATCCGAACCTTCGATCTGGGTGGGGACAAGCTGCATCTTGGTGGGTTCAAATCAGAGCCGAACCCGGCTCTCGGTTTGAGGGCGATCCGCCTTTCATTGACGATTGAGGAAGTATTTCGCACGCAGTTGAGGGCGATCCTCCGTGCGGCGCATTTCGGTCATCTCAAGATAGTGCTGCCGCTAATATCGAATCTGGATGAGTTGCGCTCTGCGAAAAGGATCATTTCTGAGGTCAAGGGCGACCTCGCGGCGGAGGGTGTGGAGCACGCGAGTAAGATCGATATCGGAGTCATGGTGGAGGTTCCGTCGGCGGTGTTTCTCGCGGATAGACTTGCTGAGGAAGCGGACTTTCTCAGTCTTGGAACGAATGATTTGACGCAGTATGTCCTCGCGGTAGATCGCACCAACGAGA
>JBDTUW010000847.1:0-2558 GCA_040007555.1 Acidobacteriota bacterium
AGGTGCTCCTGTATCGACTCATGAAGGTCGTCAAAGCGTTTGCGACGCGACCGGATTTGTTTGAGCCAATTCATCGTGAGCTCCTAAGATTGGACCGGGGCGAGCACGCGCCAGATGCCGGCGAACATTTTTTCGAAGCGGGACAGTTCCCACTCGAGGTGTTTGAGGCCCTCATCCGTCAGGCGATAAATCCGAATCGGACGATTCTTCGCCGAGACTCCGGCTTCCGATTCCAGCCATCCCTCCTTCAGCATCCGCTGCAGAGCCGGGTATAAGGAACCCTCCTCGATTTTCAACAGATCGTCCGAAACCTGCTTAATGTGTTTCGCCAAAGCATAACCATGCATGGGAGTTCGCCGGAGCGATTGCAGGATCATCACCTCCAGCGCCCCCGGAAACAGGTCGCGATGTTCAGTATTCTTCGTCATCAATCCCTTTGATTAATCTCTCTACCATACTGTTGCGGATCATACTATTTTAAGAATAGTATAGCAACCTCATTTGCCAAAAAGCTCTGGTTTGCTGCAGTTTGTCGTTTTCCTTTTGCCACGCTGGAGGCCGCGACTATGATCGGGAGTCGCTTGACCGGGGTAAGGCGGCATGTTACTTTGCAAGAAAAAGTACTTGTCACCTGAAAGTTGATGTATGGCGGCAACGACAGGGCAGTTATGGAGTTACACATTCGAAATGTCTCCAGGAGCTACTCCAACGGCGTGCAGGCGCTGAAGGACGTGACCCTCACAATACCGGCTGGCATGTATGGTCTGCTCGGTCCGAATGGTGCCGGCAAGTCCACGCTCATGCGCATCCTCGCCACATTGCAGGAGGCCGATCGTGGCAGCGTGCACCTCGGCGACCTCGACGTCCTCAACCAGAAGGATGAAGTGCGCAAGACCCTCGGGTATCTCCCGCAGGAGTTCGGCCTGTATCCGAAGGTCAATGCCGAGACGCTTCTCGATCACTTCGCACTGCTCAAGGGCCTTACCGAGCGTCGGTCGCGCAAACAGGTCGTCGAGGCGGTCCTCCGGCAGGTCAACCTCTGGGAAGTACGCAAGCAGAAACTCGGCGGCTACTCGGGTGGCATGCGGCAGCGCTTTGGCGTCGCCGTGGCGCTCCTCGGCAATCCGAAGCTGATGATCGTCGACGAACCGACCGCCGGCCTCGACCCCGCCGAGCGCGTGCGGTTTCTGAACCTCTTGAGCGAGCTGGGCGAGAAGAGCGTCGTGCTCCTCTCAACACACATCGTCGAGGACGTCAGTGAGTTGTGTACGAAGATGGCGATCATCGACCAGGGAACGATTCTGCTCGAGACCGAGCCGCTGCGCGCGGTCGAGGAGCTCCGCGGCCGGATCTGGCGCCGCGTGATCGACAAAGAAGCACTTCCGGCGTTGGAGCAGGAGCACGCGGTGATCTCGACGAAGCTCTTCGGCGGGCGCACCGTCGTGCACGTCTATGCCGATTCGGTGCCCAGTCCCGACTTCGAGCCCGTCAACCCGGACCTCGAAGATGTCTACTTCAGCACGATGGCAGGCCGCATCGGTCGACGCCGCGAACAGCCGCAGTCAGAGGCAGGCTCGTGAACTTCCGGGAGATATTTCGCTTCGAGTTCATGTACCAGGCGCACCGCGTCCTGACCTGGCTCTATTTCGCGGTCCTTGTTGCCGTCGCGTACCTGCTCATAAGAGGGAACTCCAGCGACGGCGCGCGCGACGACGGGGTCCTCGTCAATTCTCCATACGTCATCGCCCTCGCCACTGCCATCAGCAGTCTTTTGTGGGTTCTCATGGCCCCTGCCGTGGCTGGCAGTGCGGCGGCGCGGGACGTGCAGACGCGGATGCATCCCCTCATCTACACCACGCCCGTCAGCAAGGCCGGTTACCTCGGTGGACGAGTTCTCGCCGCACTTGTCCTCGATGCGTTGATCCTGCTCGCCGTCCAGGCGGGCATCCTGCTCGCCCTGCTCGTGTCTGGCATCGATCCCGGGATTCTTGGTCCGTTCCGCCCGGCTGCGAACCTCAGTGCCTACGTCATGATTGCGTTGCCGACGGCTTTCGCCGTCACGGCCTTCCAGTTCTCGTTTGCATTACTGAACCGTCGGGCCGTCGCAAGCTACCTCGGCAGTCTGCTCATCTTCGTCACCATGATCGTGGCCGGTGCGGTTACCAACGTCCTTCACATGCCGACGCTGGGAAGGCTGCTGGACCCTATCGGCTTTGTGAGCGTCGTTGAGTTCTCGAGGGCATGGACTCCGCTCGAGAAGAACACGCTGCACATCGGACTGCAGGGCTCGATGCTTGCGAGAAGTATCCTGTGGGCCGGAATCGGTCTCGTCGCGCTCCTGTTTACCTATCGCCGCTTTCACTTCGGTGAAAGTGAAACCGAAGCGAGGTCGCGGGGCGCGCGACGCACCGCCGCGATGCAGGATACGCAAAACCAGGGGCCCGTGAGCACCACGCTCGCCCGAAGCGCCACGGCCTCAACTCCGCAGGTCCAGCGGATGTTCGGTTTCGGAACCCACGTGCGGCAGACACTCGCAATCGCATGGACTTCATTCGCCA